>NZ_BAAGXT010000020.1:0-95796 GCF_054779695.1 Nocardiopsis coralliicola
GTGCTGCCGGGGGAGCGGCGGCGCTGGCGGTGTTCGCCGCCGCGGCCGCCCTGGTCGACGCCCCCGCCGCCCGCGAACTCGCCGGGCGCCTGCGCCGGCGGCAGTGACGGTGCCGCGCAGCGGCGCGGACGGACCGGCCCCTCGCGGCAGAGCAGCAGGGCCGCCCGGCGGGTCGGAGCGGCCGGCAGCGGGAGCAGCGGGGAGAGTCGGCAGTGCAGCACAGGACGCGCCGCCGCGGCGGCGGCAAGGGGGAGCACGTGCGGATCGCGCAGGTCGTGGCAACGAGCAGCGGGGGAGTGGGGACACACGTCCACTCGCTCACCCGAGAGCTGGTGGCACGCGGCCACCGGGTGGCGGTGCTCGGCCCCGCCGCCACCGAGGAGCGCTTCGCCTTCACCGGCGCCGGTGCGGCCTTCCGCGCTGCCGACATCGGCGCGGTGCCGCGTCCGCTGCACGACGCCGCAGCCGCCGCCGCGCTCTCCGGGCCGCTCGCCGGCGCCGACGCCGTCCACGCCCACGGAGTCCGGGCCGAGGCGCTCGCCGCGCTCGCCGGCGCCCGGCCGCTCGTCGTCACCCTGCACAACGCGCCGCCCGGGGATCGCCGCGGCGCGGCGGCCTACCGCCTCCTGGAGCGCTGGACCGCGGTGCGCGCCGACGCCGTGCGCGGGGTCTCCAGCGACCTCGTCGGCCGGATGCGCGCCCTCGGCGCCCGCCGTACCGCGCTCGAGCTCGCCGCCGCCGACCCGCCGGCGCCGCCGCGCCGCCCGCGCGCCGCGGTCCGCACCGAACTGCTCGGACCGCACGGCTACCGGCCGCTGCTGCTGACCGTCGCGCGGCTCGCGCCGCAGAAGGGCCTCGACGTCCTGCTGGACGCAGCAGCCAAGGCCGACGCGGCCGGCCCGCCGCACCCGCTGTTCGCGGTGGCCGGAGACGGTCCGCTGCGCAGGGTATTGGCGGACCGCATCGCCGCCGAGGACCTGCCCGTCCGGCTGCTCGGCCACCGCGCCGACATCGCCGACCTGCTGGCCGCCGCCGACGGGTTCGTCCTCTCCTCCTGGTGGGAGGGGCCGTCGCTGGTGGTGATGGAGGCGCTCGCCGCCGGCCTCCCGGTGGTGTCCACCCGGGTCGGCGGCATCGCCGACTCCTACGCCGGGGCGGCGCTGCTCACCCCGCCCGGCGACGCGGCGGCGCTCGCTGCGGCGGTGCGCCGCGTCCTCACCGAGCCGGGCCTGGCCGACCGCCTCGGTGACACTGCTCTCACCCGGGCCGCCCGGCTGCCCGGCGCAGAGGCGGTAGCTGACCAGGCGGAAGGGGTATACGTCCAGGTAGCGACTGAAACGCGGCGGTGATTCTGTCCGGGGGGTGGACCGCCTGCGGAACAGTTCACGGCACGCCCGAGAGATGGCATCATGGGCTGCGGACCGATCACGGTCCCTCGTGAGGGGAGTATCCCGAACGCGGCGGTGTCGTCACCACGGAACGCAATGGCGCGGGCCCGGTGCCGCCGGTCCTCCAGTGGAGGGTGGGAGAGACCTCCGGTGCACGTATCTGCCCGGATGAACCGGACAACGCGACCGGAGGAGCGTACTTCCTATGGACGTGCCCTTGTGGGTCTGGCTGGCCACCATCGGAGCGATGGTCGTCATTCTCGCCGTCGACCTCGCCATCGTCGACCACCCCTGGAGCAAGAAGAGCGGGCCCAAAGAGTTCGGCATGAAGCAGGCCGCCTGGTGGGCGGCGTTCTATGTCGGCCTCGCCCTGGTGTTCGGCCTCGGCATCTGGTACTTCGGCGGCGGTACCGCCGCGGGTGAGTACTACGCGGGCTTCCTCACCGAGAAGAGCCTGAGCGTCGACAACCTCTTCGTCTTCTACCTGATCATCGGCGCCTTCGCGGTGCCCAAGCGCTACCAGCACGAGGTGCTGCTGGTCGGCATCGTCATCGCGCTGATCATGCGCGGTATCTTCATCGCCCTCGGCGCGCAGGCGATCAACCGCTGGAGCGAGGTCTTCTACCTCTTCGGCGCGTTCCTGATCTACACCGCGATCAAGATCGTGCGCGACCACATGAAGCAGGACGAAGAAGACAAGGACTACACGCAGAGCCCCGCGGTCCGCTTCGTCCGCAGGTTCTACCCGGTCAGCAACGACTACCACGGCGCCAAGCTGACGGTGAAGCTGGACGGCGTCCGGCACGTGACGCCGATGCTCATGGTCATCGTCGCGATCGGCGTGACCGACCTGGTGTTCGCGGTCGACTCGATCCCGGCGATCTTCGGCCTGACCCAGGACGCCTACATCGTCTTCACCGCCAACGCGTTCGCGCTGATGGGCCTCCGCCAGCTGTACTTCCTCCTGGCCGGCCTGATGGACAAGCTCGTCTACATCAGCTGGGGCCTGTCCATCATCATGGCCTTCATCGGCGTGAAGATGGTCCTGCACGCCCTGCACGAGAACGGCGTGCACGTTCCGGAGGTCGGCATCGCCACCTCGCTGACGGTCATCATCGGCGTGATGGCCATCACCGTCATCGCCAGCCTCGTCAAGGCGCGTATGGACGGGAACAAGGAGGCGGGCGCGGTGGCCGCGTCCGGCGGAAACTCCGGCGGCGGCGAGGGCGGCCCGTCCGGTGAGTCCGGCGAGTCCGGCGGCGAGGGCCCCGGCGGCGGGTCCGGCGGCTCCGGGTCCGGCGGCGGCGTCGGCTCTGCGGGCGCCCGGCACTGACCCGGGGCGGGCCGTAGCGGTCCGGCCGCCGGCCCGGCCCGCGAAGACGCGGCGGCGAACCGGTCCCCTTCGAACGGCTGTTCGTCTATAGTGGTGGTCCCCGCTCTCACGGCGGGGGCCACCACTGCGTCATGCGCCCGCCCCCGGCGGCAGGCACCGGAGGGAAGTCCCCCCGGCGCTCCCAGGAAGAACAAGCCGTTCGGCGGCGTTGTGCGCAGTGGACCTGCGGGCGCTGCCCGCTGCCGGCGCCCCTGCCTGCCCGCCCCGCGGCGGCCCGCCCGGGCGCACCGCCCGCCGCCCCGGCCGTTCGCCCTCGGGGCAGTGCGCGGGCGGATACCGTAGACCCTTTCCGAAGCCGACCGGGCGGATGGAGCGACATGGCCGACCAGCTGGTGATCCGGGGTGCGCGCGAGCACAACCTCAAGGACGTCTCGCTCGACCTGCCCCGGGACGCGATGATCGTGTTCACCGGGCTGTCCGGGTCGGGCAAGTCCTCGCTCGCCTTCGACACGATCTTCGCCGAGGGGCAGCGGCGCTACGTCGAGTCGCTGTCGGCGTATGCGCGCCAGTTCCTCGGCCAGATGGACAAGCCCGACGTCGACTTCATCGAAGGCCTGTCGCCGGCGGTCTCCATCGACCAGAAGTCCACCAGCAAGAACCCGCGGTCCACCGTGGGCACCATCACCGAGGTCTACGACTACCTGCGCCTGCTCTGGTCGCGGATCGGCGTGCCGCACTGCCCCGAGTGCGGCCGCGAGATCGCCCGGCAGACGCCGCAGCAGATCGTCGACCGGGTCCTGGAGATGACCGAGGGCACCCGCTTCCAGGTGCTCGCGCCGGTCGTGCGCGGCCGCAAGGGCATCTACACCGAGCTCTTCAAGGACCTGCAGGCCAAGGGCTACACCCGGGCGGTCGTCGACGGCGCCGCGGTCCGCCTCGACGAGCCGCCGGAGCTCAAGAAGACCGAGAAGCACGACATCTCCGTCGTCGTCGACCGGCTCGCCGTCAAGGCGTCGGCCGCCAAGCGCCTGACCGACTCGGTGGAGACCGCGCTCAAGCTCGCCGGCGGCACCATCGTCCTCGACTTCGTGGACCTCGACGCCGGCGACCCCGAGCGGCAGAAGGTCTTCTCCGAGCACCTCTACTGCCCGTTCGACGACCTCTCCTTCGAAGAGCTCGAGCCGCGCTCCTTCTCCTTCAACTCGCCCTACGGCGCCTGCCCGGACTGCGTCGGCCTCGGCACCCGGATGGAGGTCGACCCCGAGCTGGTCGTCCCCGACCCGGAGAAGACGCTGGCCGAGGGCGCCCTGGCGCCGTGGTCCGGCGGGCACGCCGCCGAGTACTTCGGGCGGCTGATGAAGGCCGTGGGCGACGCGATCGGCTTCGACATGGACACCCCGTGGGAGCGGATCCCGCGGGCCGGCCGCACCGCGCTGCTCGAAGGCCACGAGACGCAGGTGCACGTCAGCTACCGCAACCGGTACGGGCGCAACCGCTCCTACTACACCTCCTACGAGGGCGTCATCCCGTGGGTGAAGCGCAAGCACGCCGAGAGCGAGTCGGACTTCGGCCGCGAGCGGCTCGAGGGCTACATGCGGACCGTGCCCTGCCCCACCTGCGGCGGCAACCGGCTCAAGCCGGTCGTGCTCGCGGTGACCGTGGGCGGCGCGTCGATCTCCACGGTGGCGGCGCTGCCGCTGAACGAGGCCGCCGACTTCCTGCGCGACCTCGCGCTGAGCGAGCGGGACCAGGTCATCGCGGCGCAGGTGCTGAAGGAGATCAGCGCACGGCTCGGCTTCCTGCTCGACGTCGGCCTCGACTACCTGAGCCTGGAGCGGCCCTCGGCCTCGCTCTCCGGCGGTGAGGCGCAGCGCATCCGGCTCGCCACCCAGATCGGCTCCGGCCTGGTCGGCGTCCTCTACGTGCTGGACGAGCCCTCCATCGGGCTGCACCAGCGGGACAACGCCCGGCTGCTGGACACCCTGCGCCGGCTCCGCGACATCGGCAACACGCTCATCGTCGTCGAGCACGACGAGGACACCATCCGCGCCGCCGACTGGGTGGTCGACATCGGCCCCGGCGCCGGCGAGCACGGCGGCTCCGTCGTGGTGTCGGGCACCGTGCCCCAGCTGCTGGAGGCGGCCGGCTCGGCCACCGGCGACTACCTGACCGGCCGCGCCGAGGTCCCGGTGCCCGCCGTGCGCCGCCCCGTCGCCAAGGGCAAGGAGCTCGTGGTCAAGGGTGCGCGGGAGAACAACCTGCAGGACGTCGACGTGGCGTTCCCGCTGGGCGTGCTCACCGCGGTCACCGGCGTCTCCGGTTCCGGCAAGTCCACACTGGTCAACGAGATCCTGTACAAGGTCCTCGCGAAGGAGCTGCAGGGCGCCCGCTCGGTGCCCGGCCGGCACACCCGGGTCAACGGCCTCAACCAGGTCGACAAGGTCGTGCACGTCGACCAGAGCCCGATCGGCCGCACCCCGCGCTCCAACCCGGCCACCTACACCGGGGTCTGGGACCACGTGCGCAAGCTCTTCGCCCAGACGCAGGAGGCCAAGATGCGCGGCTACCAGCCGGGCCGGTTCTCCTTCAACGTCAAGGGCGGCCGCTGCGAGGCCTGCTCGGGCGACGGCACGCTCCGCATCGAGATGCAGTTCCTGCCCGACGTGTACGTGCCCTGCGAGGTGTGCCACGGCGCCCGGTTCAACCGGGAGACCCTGGACGTGCACTACAAGGGGAAGAACATCGCCGAGGTCCTCGACATGACCATCGAGGAGGCGCTCGGCTTCTTCGAGCCGATCACGGCGATCCGCCGGCACATGCAGACCCTCAACGACGTCGGACTGGGCTACGTGCGGCTCGGCCAGCCCGCCACCACGCTGTCCGGCGGTGAGGCGCAGCGCGTGAAGCTCGCCACCGAGCTGCAGCGCCGCTCCACCGGCCGCACCGTGTACGTGCTGGACGAGCCGACGACCGGCCTGCACTTCGAGGACATCCGCAAGCTGCTCGGCGTCCTCGACCGGCTCACCGACGCCGGCAACACCGTGATCGTCATCGAGCACAACCTCGATGTCATCAAGACCGCCGACCACATCATCGACATGGGCCCGGAGGGCGGTTCGCGCGGCGGCACCGTCGTCGCGCAGGGCACGCCCGAAGAGGTGGCCCGCGTCGAGGACTCCCACACCGGCCGCTACCTGGGCAAGCTGATCGGCTAGCGCGCCGCCGGCGGGTCCGGCTCCGCCCGGCCGGGCCTGCACGGCGGTTCCGTGCGGGCCCGGCCGCCGCCGCGCCGGCGCGGGGACACGGCGACCCTGGGCGCACGCGCGTGCGTTTTCCGTGCGGCCGTGCGGCCTCCGGCGCCGATAGGCTGCGGGTATGACGCAGCCCCCTCCCTCGTCCAACCCGTACCACTCGCGGCCGCAGCAGGAGCCCGGCCCGTTCCCCCGTGCCGGCTGGGGTGCCCGGATCGGCGCCCGCGCCATCGACGCCGCGGCCGCTGCGATCCCCGTCTTCCTCATCGGGGCCGTCGGCGGACTGCTCGCGGCCGGCGCGGCCGGCCTGGGCGGCTCCAATTCGATGGACCAGGCGTTCACCATCGTCACCGCCGTGGTGGCCTACCTGGCCTGCGTCGTCTACGAGAGCGCGATGGTGGTGCGGCGCCGGGCCACCTTCGGCAAGCAGGTCCTGAACCTGCAGATCGCGCCCGCTGCGGGCGGCGGGCGGCAGGGCCCCATCCCGGTCATGGCGACGGCGGCACGTGCGGCGCTGCTCTGGCTGCCGGTCGTGTTCGCCTTCAGCGCGCCGCTCTTCGTCTCCGCGTGCGCGGTGGCCTTCGCCGTGTTCGGTGTCTCGTCCCGCCTCGGCGGCCCCGAGCGGCGCGGCATCCACGACAAGGTCGCCGGTACCGCGGTGCTCACCGACCAGGCTGCCTGACCGCGCACTGCTCCGGCCCGGCGGTTGAGCCCGGGGCCGGCGCTCGGGGCGGTCCGCGCAGCCCCGGGCGGAGCGCGGTGCGCCGCCGGTCCCGGCCCGGGCGCGGGCTCCCCGCCACGGCTACTACAGTACGTAGTATTCGGACCGAGAGGAGCCGCGCATGACTGCGGGGGCAACGTGCGGGTGCGGCGTGAGCCGGCGCCGCGCGATGGGGGTGGCCGGTGCCGTCGGAATCGGAGCCGCCGGCTGCGGCCGCGAGGAGGACGTTCCGGGGCCGCAGGATGCGGTGATGGGCACCGTGATCGCGGAGACCGGCGACATCCCGGTCGGCGGCGGCACCGTCGTCATCAACGGCAAGCTCGTCGTGACCCAGCCCGAGAAGGGCGACTACCGCGCGTTCAGCGCCGTGTGCACGCACTCCGGATGCACGATCCAGGAGGTCGAGGACTCGGCCATCCACTGCCTGTGCCACGGCAGCCGGTTCGACCTCGCCACCGGCGAGCCGTTCGCCGGGCCCGCCAGCGAGCCGCTGGAGCGGTTCGAGATCGACGTCGAAGGCGGCGAGGTCACCCTCGTCGGCCGCCAGGACGGCGCGTAGCGCCGAACGGCTCCCCCGCAGCGGCGGCCGGGCCCGCGGGCCCGGCCGCCGCTGCGCCGGTATGCGCCCCGGCTGCCCGGGGGAGGGGAGGACCGGTGGGCCTCAGCCGTCGCCGTCCTCGTCCTCGCTGCGGTGTTCCGGGCCCGGCCCCTTGGCGCCGGACAGTGCGCCGTCGGGGGCCTGCGCCGAGGTGCCGCGGCCGCCGGCAGTGGCGGCGCTCGCGGCAGCGGCGGCGGCAGCGCCGGCATCGTCCCGGTCGGCGGCGGTTCCGCGAGTGATCTCGGTACGGCTCCGCGGCACCGCCTCCGGGTAGTGCTCGCCGATGTAGTTGATCAGGTGCTCGCGCAGGTCGCAGGAGAGGTCCCAGCGGGCGTCGGAGTCGGCGACGGTGGCCACCGCCCGGAGTTCGATGTCGCCGCCCTCCAGGATGTCGGTGGCCTGCAGCGCCCACCGGCGGCCGTCCCACAGCGGGTGGTTGGCGACGAAGGCGCCCGTCGCCTCCCGGATCCCGGCCACCGGCACGTTCCAGTCGGTGCGCAGCATCACCACGGCCGTGAGCTGGGTGCCCTGCTTCGTCCAGTTCTCGAACGGCTTGAGGGTGAACTCCGACACCGGGATGACGAGGCGCCGCTCATCCCAGATCCGCAGCGTCACGTTGGTCAGGCTCAGTTCCTCGACCCGGCCCCACTCGCCGTCGAAGACGACGATGTCGTTGATGCGCAGCGCGTCGCTGAAGGTGAGCTGCAGCCCGGCGAACAGGTTGCCCAGCGTCGACTGCGCAGCGACACCGGCGACGACGCCCAGCAGTCCGGCCGACGTCAGCAGCCCGGCGCCGAGCGGGCGCACCGCCTCGAAGGTGAACAGCACCGCGGCGGTGGCGATCACCACGATGATCCCGGTCGCGACCCGGCGCAGCAGCCGGACCTGGGTCTGCAGCCGCCGGGAGCGGCGGTCGGCGTCGCCGTTGCTGATCGCCAGCCGGTCCAGCACGCTGTCGGTGATCGCGTAGGCCACCGACGCCGCCAGCCAGGTCAGCCCGATGATCATGGTGATCTCGAGCATGTGCGCGATGACACCGTACAGATCGCGGTCCTCGGTCTCGGTGCGCGTCGGCATCCCGATGTTGACCCCGATCGCCGCGGCGGCGACGTAGGCCGACACACGGCACCGGGCGACCAGGAACACGGCCAGCCGCCACACCTTCGACAGCTGGTGGGTGAGCAGCCAGTGGGCGACGCTGACCAGTGTGCATGCGATGAGGACGCTGAGCGCGATCGTCATCCACTGCATCAGATCCACAGTGGTGGGTCCTCTCCTCGGTTCGGCGTTCCAGCACCGCCAGCGGTGCGGCTTCCGGATCAGTGCTCCTCGCGGGCATCCCAGCGCCCGCCCCCCGAAAGCATCCGAAAGCCACACCCTAGGACATCGAGATGCTGAATCGTGACGTTTCAGCGGGCGCCGACCGGACCCGGCGGGCGCTGCGGCCGGGCCGCCCCCGGCCCGCCCCCGGCCCGTCCCCGGCTCGGGCGCCGCAGCGCCGGCCGCGCCTCGGGTGAAGAGTGGCCGTCTGTCCCCGGCGGCCACCACAATGGGGGCATGACCGCCCGACCCCACCTCCGTCCGCGCCCGGGCTCCATCCCGACCGAGCCGGGCGTCTACCGCTTCCGCGACGAGCACGGCCGCGTCATCTACGTCGGCAAGGCGAAGAACCTCCGCGCGCGGCTGGCCAACTACTTCCAGGACTTCGCGGCGCTGCACCCCCGGACCCAGACCATGGTGTCCACCGCGGCCGACGTCGACTGGACCGTGGTCGGCACCGAGGTCGAGGCGCTCCAGCTGGAGTACTCCTGGATCAAGCAGTACGACCCGCGCTTCAACGTCAAGTACCGGGACGACAAGAGCTACCCCTACCTCGCGGTCACCATGAACGAGGAGTACCCGCGGGTGCAGGTCATGCGGGGCGCCAAGCGCAAGGGTGTGCGCTACTTCGGGCCCTACGGCCACGCCTGGGCCATCCGCGAGACCGTGGACCTGCTGCTCCGCGTCTTCCCGGTGCGCACCTGCTCGGCCGGGGTGTTCCGCGGTGCCCGCAACGCCGGCCGGCCCTGCCTGCTCGGCTACATCGGCAAGTGCTCGGCGCCGTGTGTGGGCCGGATCGACGAGGCCGGGCACCGCGAGCTCGCCGAGGACTTCTGCTCGTTCATGGCCGGCGACACCGGCCGGTTCATCCGCGCGCTGGAGCAGTCGATGCGGGCCGCCGCCGGTGAGATGGACTACGAGCGCGCCGCGCGCATCCGGGACGACATCGAGGCGCTGCGCACCGCACTGGAGAAGCAGTCGGTGGTGCTGGGGGAGTCCACCGACTGCGACGTCATCGCCTTCGCCGAGGACCAGCTGGAAGCGGCCGTCCAGGTGTTCTACGTGCGCGGCGGGCGGATCCGCGGCCGCCGCGGCTGGGTCGTGGACAAGGTGGAGGACGTCGGCACCGGCGGGCTGGTCGAGCGGTTCCTCGGCGAGCTCTACGGCTCCGCGGGGGCCGGCGCGGACCGCGGAGCGGTCGACGGGCCCGCGGTGCCGCGCGAGGTGCTGGTCTCGGCCGCCCCGGAGGACTCCGCCGCCGTCGCCGCCTGGCTGGAGGAGCTGCGCGGCAGCCGCGTGCAGGTGCGCGTTCCGCAGCGCGGCGACAAGAAGTCGCTGCTGGAGACCGTGCAGAAGAACGCCGACCAGGCGCTTGCCCGGCACAAGACGCAGCGCGCCGGCGACCTCACCACCCGCAGCCGCGCCCTGCAGGAGGTCCAGGAGGCCCTCGACCTGCCGGACGCGCCGCTGCGCATCGAGTGCTACGACGTGTCCAACCTGATGGGCGACCACGTCGTGGCCTCCATGGTGGTGTTCGAGGACGGGCTGGCCCGCAAGTCGGAGTACCGGCGGTTCAGCATCCGCGGGCTCTCCAGAGGCGACCGGGAGCAGAACGACGTCGCCTCCATGCACGAGGTCATCCACCGCCGCTTCAGCCGCTACCTGGCAGAGGGCACCGCGGCGGGCGAGCTCGCCACCATGGGGGAGGAGGGGCCCGGTGGCGCCGAGCCGGGCGCGGATGCGGCTCTGGCCGGAAAGGACAAGGACGAGGAGCGGCGGCCCGGCAAGTTCGCCTACCCCCCTAACCTGGTGGTGGTGGACGGCGGACGCCCGCAGGTCGAGGCGGCGCGGCGCGCGCTCGACGAGCTCGGCATCGACGACATCGCGGTGTGCGGCCTGGCCAAGCGGCTCGAAGAGGTGTGGCTGCCGGGCGACGAGGACCCGGTGATCCTCCCGCGGTCGGGCGAGGGGCTGTTCCTGCTGCAGCGGGTGCGCGACGAAGCGCACCGGTTCGCCATCGCCTACCACCGGCAGAAGCGGGCGAAGGCGCTGACCGGCAGCGCGCTGGACGACATGCCCGGCCTGGGGCCGGCGCGGCGCACGGCGCTGCTGAAGCACTTCGGCTCGGTGAAGCGGCTGGCCGAGGCCGACGCCGAGGCGATCGCCGCGGTCCCGGGGATCGGCCCGGCCCTGGCCGGGTCGATCCACGACCGGCTCACCGGCGCCGGCGGGAACGGCGGCGCCCGGAGCGGCGCGGAGAGCGGGGGAGAGGAGAGTGCGGACGGGGGCACCGGGAATGGCGGAGGAGGTTCCGGCGCTGATCAGGGCGACGGGGCAGGCGGCGACGAGGGGCGGCGGCAATGAGCGGTGACGGAATGGCGGAGAGTCTGAGCGAGGAGCTGCCGCCGGAGATCGTCATCGTCACCGGCATGTCCGGTGCCGGGCGCAGCACCGCGGCCCGCGCCCTGGAGGACCTCGACTGGTTCGTGGTCGACAACCTCCCGCCGGAGCTGCTGCCCACCATGATCGACCTGGCCGGGCGGACCCGCGGCGCGGTCGCCCGGGTGGCCGCCGTCGTCGACGTGCGCTCCATGGCCTTCACCGAGGACCTGCTCTCCACCGTCGAGGAGCTGCGGCGGCGCGGCATCGCGGCCCGCGTCGTCTTCCTGGAGGCCGGCGACGACACGCTGGTCCGCCGGTTCGAGGGCGTGCGGCGGCCGCACCCGCTCCAGGGCGACGGCCTGCTCACCGACGGCATCGCCCGCGAGCGGGCCACGCTCCGCGCCATACGGGGCGAGGCCGACCTGGTCATCGACACCTCCCAGATCAACGTGCACCAGCTCAAGGCGAAGGTGATCGGCTTCTTCGGCGACTCCGAAGAGGTGCGGCCGCGCGCCAACATCGTCTCCTTCGGCTTCAAGCACGGTCTGCCCGTCGACGCCGACCTGGTGCTGGACTGCCGCTACCTGCCCAACCCGCACTGGGTGCCGGAGCTGCGGCCGATGACCGGCCGGGACGCCCCGGTCCGCGAGTACGTGCTCGCGCAGAACGGCGCCAAGGAGATGCTGGACGCCTACGGCGAGGTGCTGCGCCTGCTCATCGCCGGCTACCAGCGCGAGGGCAAGCACTACATGACGCTCGCCGTGGGCTGTACCGGCGGCAAGCACCGCAGTGTGGCCATGGCCGAGCAGTTCGGCGCGCGGCTGCGCGACGAAGGGGTCGAGGTGCACGTGGTCCACCGCGACGTGGGGCGCGAGTGACCCGGCCGGAGCGCCGCAGCGGCGGCGCGCAGGGCGGTGTGCAGGGCAGCAGCGGAGCCGGCGGCGCGCAGCGCGCCGGACAGGCCGGCGGCGCAGCGGAGCGCCGGGACGGCGGCGGGAGCGAGGGGAGCGCGGTGTCCGAAGGTGCAGCGGGGAAACCGGCCGACGGCACGCCGCCTCCGCCGCCCCCGCCTCCGCCGATGGAGGGCCCGTTCGCTCCGGTCGCCGCACTGGCGCGGGACGGCGACACGCCGCCGCCCCGGGTGGTTGCGCTCGGCGGCGGGCACGGACTGTCGGCGTCGCTGCGTGCGCTGCGCCGGGTCACCACCGACATCACCGCGATCGTCACCGTCGCCGACGACGGCGGCTCCAGCGGCCGGCTCCGCAAAGAGCTCGGCGTGCTGCCGCCCGGGGACCTGCGGATGGCGCTGGCAGCGCTCTGCGGCGAGGACGAGTGGGGGCACACCTGGAGCGAGGTGATCCAGCACCGGTTCACCGGCGGCGGTGAGCTCGACGGGCACGCCGTCGGCAACCTGCTCATCGCGGCGCTGTGGCAGCTGCTCGGCGACTCGGTGGCCGGCCTCGACTGGGTGGGCCAGCTGCTCGGCGCGCACGGCCGGGTGCTGCCCATGTCCTCGGTGCCGCTCGACCTGGCCGCCCAGGTGGAGGGCGCCGATCCGGCGCACCCGGCCGCCGTCACCACGGTCCGCGGCCAGGTGGCCTGTGCCAGCACCGCCGGCCGCGTGCGGTCGATCTCGCTGGTGCCCGAGGGGCCGCCCGCGTCGCCCCAGGCGGTCAAGGCGGTCCGGGAGGCCGACTGGGTGGTGTTCGGCCCCGGCTCCTGGTTCACCAGCGTCCTGCCGCACCTGCTCGTACCGGATCTGGCCCGCGCCCTGGTCGAGACCGGCGCGCGCCGCGCCGTGGCGCTCAACCTGTCCCCGCAGCGCGGTGAGACCGACGGCTTCAGTCCGCAGACCTACCTGCGGGTGCTGCACGAGCACGCCCCCTCCCTCGGTATCGACGCGGTGATCGCCGACCGGGGCGTCGTCGGCGACGACGGCCCGCTGCGCGCCGCCGCCGCTCGGCTCGGCGCCGAGCTGGTGCTGGACGACGTCGCGGCCCCCGGCGGAGGAGCCCAGCACGACCCGGACCGGCTGGCCCGCGTGTTCGAGCGGCTCTTCGCGGACTGAGCAGGCACCCTGGTGGCCATGAGCGACATCACGCTGATGCGGGTCTACGAGGCCGAGGGCGACGCGCCGCCGACCCGGGGGAAGGTGTTCCTCGTCGACCGCCTCTGGCCGCGCGGAGTGCGCAAGGACGCGCTGCACTACGACGGCTGGCCCAAGGGCGCCACGCCCAGCCCGGACCTGCGCTCCTGGTTCCATGCCGACCCTGACGCCCGGTGGGAGGAGTTCGCCCGCCGCTACCGGCAGGAGCTCCTGCAGGAGGCCGATGCCCTGCAGCCCATGCTGGACGCGCTCAGCGAGGGGCCGATCACCCTGCTGTTCGCGGCCAAGGACACCCGGCACACGCACGCCAAGGTGCTGCGCGATGTACTGGCCGAGCTGTCCGGCAGCGGATCCGCCGGCGGTTAGGGCCTGTCGGGCGGGCAGCGGTCCTGCTGCTTCTCGCCCTGGCAGGCCGCTCGCGGTGTTCTCCTCTCCTGGAGGAGGAAGACCCGCCCCGACCCCCTCGCCGGCCGTGCGCCGGGTGCACCGCCGCCACCGCCCGCGACAACTGCCACCCACCGGGCACGCCCGAGCCGCTGGCCCGGGGCGCACAGAGGGGGACGACCCGGACGCGCCCGGAGGAGGCGGATGACACGCACTTTCCACCGGGAGGCGGCCACGGCGGCGCGGGCAGTAGTCTGCGACGTCAGGGGAGTGTCGAGCACCTGGGGGAGGACCGCATCCATGGCGATGACCGGCGTGGTGAAGGACGAGTTGAGCCGGCTGCCGGTTCTCAAGCCCTGCTGCCGCAAGGCTGAGGTGTCCACAATCCTCCGGTTCACCGGAGGGCTGCACCTCGTCGGCGGCCGCATCGTCATCGAGGCCGAGCTCGACACCGGCGCCGCGGCGCGCCGGCTCCGCAAGGACATCTCCGAGGTGTTCGGCCACGAGTCCGAGGTGGTCGTGCTCGCGCCCAGCGGCCTGCGCAAGGGCAACCGGTACGTGGTGCGCGTCATCAAGGAGGGCGAGAGCCTCGCCCGCCAGACCGGGCTGATCGACAACAACGGCCGCCCGGTGCGCGGCCTGCCGCGGCACGTCGTCGCGGGCGGCGCCTGCGACGCCGAGTCGGCCTGGCGCGGCGCGTTCATCGCCCACGGCTCGCTGACCGAGCCGGGCCGCTCCATGTCGCTGGAGGTCACCTGCCCCGGCCCGGAGGCGGCGCTGGCGCTGGTCGGCTCCGCCCGCCGGCTCAAGGTGCACGCCAAGGCGCGCGAGGTGCGCGGCATCGACCGCGTCGTGGTGCGCGACGGCGACTCCATCGGCGCCCTGCTCACCCTGCTCGGCGCCCATCAGAGCGTGCTGGCCTGGGAGGAGCGGCGGATGCGCCGCGAGGTGCGGGCCACCGCCAACCGGCTCGCCAACTTCGACGACGCCAACCTCCGGCGCAGCGCGCGCGCCGCCGTCGCGGCCGGCGCACGGGTCGAGCGGGCGCTGGAGATCCTCGGCGAGGAGGCGCCGGACCACCTGGTCGCGGCCGGCCGGCTCCGGCTCGCGCACAAGCAGGCGTCGCTGGAGGAGCTCGGCCAGCTCTCCTCGCCGCCGCTGACCAAGGACGCCATCGCCGGCCGGATAAGGCGCCTGCTGGCCATGGCCGACAAGCGCGCCTGTGACCTTGGTATCGCCGGCACCGACGCCAACCTCACGCCGGACATGCTGGTGCCCTGACGTGTGAATCCGTGTGAAGGATTGCGTGTCGGTCCCGGTCACGGCACACGCGGGTGGGAAGTTGCGTGACGCCGTGCGGACCTCGGAAAACTTCCGAAAATGGTCTAGTCCTCTCCGGCTCCGCGGTGCGAAACTGGGCCACGGTGCCCGGGTGTGGGCGACGGCGCCGCGGGTCGGCACAGCCGTCCGCGCACCAGGCGATAGGCTCGGCCTGCCACCCCCCGGCGCACCCCTTTCCTGTGGCCGGCGGCCGCCCGCCGGGCGCTTCTGCTCCACCCGCGAATACGTGAGGAGACTGGTCACCGTGACCATCCGTGTAGGCGTGAACGGTTTCGGCCGGATCGGCCGCAACTTCTGGCGCGCGGCCCAGGCGGCCGGCAGCGAGGTCGAGATCGTCGCGGTCAACGACCTCACCGACAACGCGACGCTCGCGCACCTGCTCAAGTACGACTCGGTGCTCGGCACCCTCGACGGCGACGTCGAGGTCGGCGACGGCCAGATCCGCGTCGGCTCGGTCACCGTCAAGACCCTCGCCGAGCGCGACCCGGCCCAGCTGCCCTGGGGCGAGCTGGGCGTGGACGTCGTCATCGAGTCCACCGGCCGCTTCACCTCGGCCGAGGACGCCGGCAAGCACATCGCCGCCGGCGCCAAGAAGGTCGTCATCTCCGCGCCCGCCAAGGGCGAGGACCTGACCGTGGTCATGGGCGTCAACGACGACTCCTACGACCCGGCCAGCCACCACATCGTCTCCAACGCCTCCTGCACGACCAACTGCGTCGCGCCGATGGCGAAGGTCCTGCTGGACGCGTTCGGCATCCGCAAGGGCCTGATGACCACGGTCCACGCCTACACCAACGACCAGGTCATCCTGGACTTCCCGCACAAGGACCTGCGTCGCGCCCGCGCCGCCGCGGCCAACATCATCCCGACCAGCACCGGTGCCGCCAAGGCCACCGCCTTGGTCCTGCCCGAGCTCAAGGGCAAGCTCGACGGCATGGCGATGCGCGTCCCGGTGCCGGACGGCTCGGTCACCGACCTCGTCGTCGACCTCGAGCGCGAGGTGACCGCCGAAGAGGTCAACGCCGCGTTCAAGGCCGCCGCCGACGGCCCGCTGAAGAACGTGCTGCGCTACACCGAGGACCCGATCGTCTCCTCCGACATCGTCGGCACCGCGCCCTCCTGCACGTTCGACTCCTCGCTCACGATGGCCTTCGGCAACACCGTGAAGATCATCGGCTGGTACGACAACGAGTGGGGCTACTCCAACCGCCTCGTCGACGTCGCCAAGCTCGTCGGCGCCGGCCTGTAGCACCGCCGCGGGGACGGGCGCGCTGCTGCGCCCGTCCCCGCCGCGCGCCCGCCGACTGCCGGGGCGCGTCCGGCCGGCGGGACCAGGCGGACCCCGCCCCGCCGCGCAGCGCGCCCTCCGACCCAGGAGAAGGACCCCATGCGGACCATCGACGACCTCGACGTCGCCGGAAAGCGCGTGTTCGTGCGCGCCGACCTCAACGTGCCCCTCGACGGGGACCGCATCACCGACGACGGGCGCATCCGCGCCGCGCTGCCCACCATCACCGCGCTGCGCGAGCGCGGCGCACGGGTCGTCGTCGCCGCCCACCTCGGCCGCCCCAAGGGCGCGCCCGACCCGGCCTACACGCTGCTGCCGGTGGCCAAGCGCCTCGCCGAGCTGCTCGGCACCGAGGTCGCCTTCGCCTCCGACACCGCCGGACCGGCCGCCCGCGAAGCCGCAGACGGGCTCGCCGACGGCCAGGTCGCGCTGCTGGAGAACCTGCGCTTCGAGCCCGGCGAGACCAGCAAGGACGAGGCCGAGCGCGGCGCCTTCGCCGACCGCCTCGCCGCCCTCGCCGACCTCTACGTCGGCGACGGCTTCGGTGCCCTGCACCGCAAGCACGCCAGCGTCTACGACCTCCCCCGGCGCCTCCCGCACGCCGTCGGCGGCCTGGTGCTCGCCGAGGTGGAGGTCCTCAAGAAGCTCACCGAGGACCCGGAGCGGCCCTACACGGTCGTGCTCGGCGGCGCGAAGGTCTCCGACAAGCTCGCCGTCATCGCCAACCTGATCGGCACCGCCGACCGCATCCTCATCGGCGGCGGCATGGTGTTCACCTTCCTCAAGGCGCAGGGCTACGAGACCGGCTCCAGCCTGCTCGAGGCCGATCAGGTGGAGACGGTCGCCGGCTACCTGAGCGAGGCCCGGGAGCGCGGCGTCGAGATCGTGCTGCCGGTCGACGTGGTCGCCGCCGAAGCGTTCTCCGCCGACGCGCCGCACGCCGCGGTGGAGGTCGACGCGATCCCCGCCGACCGGATGGGCCTGGACATCGGGCCGCGCAGCGCCGAGCTGTTCGCCGGGAAGGTCGCCGACAGCAGCACCGTGTTCTGGAACGGGCCGATGGGCGTCTTCGAGATGGCGCCCTACGCCGAGGGCACCCGCGCCCTCGCGCGGGCCCTCACCGACAGCCCGGCCTTCACCGTCGTCGGCGGCGGCGACTCCGCGGCCGCGGTCCGCGCGCTCGGCTTCGACGAGGCGGCCTTCGGCCACATCTCCACCGGCGGCGGCGCCAGCCTGGAGTACCTGGAGGGCAAGACCCTCCCCGGGATCGAAGCGCTGTCGGACTGACTCCGGCGCGCTGAGCGGGGCGCACCGGCGCGGTGCGGCCCGCCGGCGGCGCTCCCCGCGGAGCGGGCCGCCGCACCCCTGACGACGCAGGACCGAGCAGGACACCGCCCCCACGACCGACGCCGCCGCGCCCCAGACCGCGCGGCGGCGCACTCCACCGACGAGGACCGACATGGCACAGGCCGAGCGCAAGCCCCTCATCGCGGGCAACTGGAAGATGAACAACAACCACCTCGAGGCGATCGCGCTCGTCCAGAAGGTGGCCTTCGCACTGAAGGACTCCGACTACGACCGCGCTGAGGCGGTCGTGCTCCCGCCCTTCACCGACCTGCGCAGTGTGCAGACCCTGGTGGACGGCGACAAGCTGCGCCTGGGCTACGGCGCCCAGGACGTCTCGGTGCACGAGAAGGGCGCCTACACCGGCGAGATCTCCGCGGCCATGCTGGCCAAGCTCGGCTGCAGCTACGCGCTCGCCGGGCACTCCGAGCGGCGCGAGTACCACGCCGAGGACGACGCGCTGGTCAACGCCAAGGTGAAGGCCGCGTTCGCGCACGGCATCACCCCCATCCTCTGCGTCGGCGAGGGACTGGACGTCCGCAAGGCCGGCGACCAGGTCGCGCACACCTCCGCCCAGGTCGAGGCCGGCATCGCCGGGCTCACCGACGAGCAGGTCGCCGAGCTGGTCATCGCCTACGAGCCGGTCTGGGCCATCGGTACCGGCGAGGTCGCCACCCCGGCCGATGCCCAGGAAGTGTGCGGCTCCGCGGTGCGCGAGACCCTCGCCCGGCTCTCCTCCGCGGAGACCGCGGCCGCGACCCGCATCCTCTACGGCGGCTCCGTGAAGCCGGACAACATCGCCGGAATCATGGCCGAGAAGGACGTCGACGGCGCGCTGGTCGGCGGCGCCAGCCTCAAGGCCGACGACTTCGCGCGTCTGGTCCGCCTCGGGGAGTGAGTTAGACTTCCCTGAAGCCCTGCCGAGCAGGCCCTGCCGAACCGCCTCCCGCCCCGGGAACCGCGTCGGCGGGCACTGCTCATCAGGTGTTTCGAGCGGATTCCGTGCGCGGAGGCCGCGCGCAGTAGAATCGAGCATCGTCCCCGGCCCCCTCGGCCGCCGGCCGGCCCCGCGAAGGCGGCGGCGCACGGCGGAGGGCGTGTTTCCGGGGCCCAAAGTCGTCCAATCCCCTTTTTCGGGGTCGAGTTGCGGGTGAGCGTGTGATCCTCGGTCTGTCCATTCTCGTGATGGTCTGCAGTGTCCTGCTGCTGCTCCTGGTGCTCATGCACAAGGGGAAGGGCGGCGGCCTGTCCGACCTGTTCGGCGGCGGCGTCACGTCCTCGCTGGGCGGGTCGTCCGTGGTGGAGCGCAACCTGGACCGGCTGACGGTCGCCACGGCCCTGGTGTGGATCGCTGCCATCGTCGTCCTCGGCCTGCTGATCAACCGGGGAGCCTGATCCCGTTCGCTCCGCCCGCCGGCGGCAGGGTGCCCGAGGGCGCCGGCCGCCGGCGCCGTCTCCCTCGGCGGGGCCGTCCGTAAGGAGTTTTTCGTGGGTAGTGGCAGTGCCATCCGTGGCAGCCGGGTCGGAGCCGGCCCGATGGGCGAGGCCGAGCGCGGTGAGTCCGCGCCGCGCGTGCGCGTCCCCTTCTACTGCGCCAACAAGCACGAGGTCGTGCCGAGCTTCTCCAACGAGGCCGCGGTCCCCGAGGAGTGGGACTGCCCCCGCTGCGGGTTCCCCGCGGGCAAGGACAAGGACAACCCCCCGTCCCCGCCCCGCACCGAGCCGTACAAGACGCACCTCGCCTACGTGAAGGAGCGCCGCTCCGTCGAGGACGGCCAGGCCATCCTCGACGAGGCCCTGGAGAAGCTGCGCGCCAACCGCGCCGCGGTCCGGGCCCACATGGAAGCGGCCGCCGCCGCCAAGTAGCCGGTCCCACCACTGACTGCACTCCGCCGCCCCGCGCCCTGCGCGGGGCGGCGGAGGTGTTTCTGCCGGGACTCTCCCCGCGGGGGAGCTGCGGGCCGCTGCTTCGCGCGCGCCCCCGTCTGCCGCACTGCGAGACGGCCCGCCGCTCAGCAGTGCGGGGTGCGGCCGCCGAGCCGGCGGGTGAGCTCTGCGGCCGCATCGGCGGCGCCGCCCGCGAGTGCGGCCGGCCCGCCCGGCCGGTCCTCCGGTACGGTCAGGCCGATCGCCGCTGCGGGGACTCCGTTGTGGTCGAATGCGGCGACCGCGACCGAGGCGTACCCCTCGGTGACCTGGCCCTCCTCCACGGAGTGGCCGCGGCGCCGCTCGGCGGCCAGCAGTTCGCGCAAGGCCGCGGGCGCCGCTGGACCGCGCCCGGTGCGCGACGTGAACGCGGCCGCGTCCGGGAAGAGCGCCCGCACCTGCGCACGCGGCAGCCGGGCCAGCAGGCAGCGTCCGGACGCCGTCAGGTGCGCGGGGAGCCGCACACCCACCCCGGTGACCAGGGCGGGCGAGGAGCGGGGCTGCTCTTTGAGCAGGTAGAGCGTGTCCCGGCCGTGCAGGATGCCCAGGTGCGCCGTCGCCCCGGTCCCGGCCGCGAGCCGCTCCAGCAGCGGGCGGGCGAGGCGCTCCAGCGGATCCTGCCGCAGATAGGCGGAGCCGATCTCGAACGCCGCCACGCCGAGCCCCCACCGGCGCTCCTCCGGCAGGTGGACGACGAACCCCTCCCGGGCCAGCGCCTCCAGCAGTTCGTACACGCTCGACCGGGGCAACTCCAGCTCCGCCGCCAGCCCCGCCGCCGAGACCGGTCCGGACCGCCCGGCCAGGTGGCGCAGGATACGCAGCGCACGCGTTGCCGCGGGGACCGGTGACATGCGGGCATTGTGCCACGCCGCCGTCCGGGCGGAGCGAGGCGTGCACCCCTCCGGGAGAAGCGCACGGGCACTGGATCCGGGGCGCCGCTGCCGCTAGGGCGTGCCGGGTGGACACCTGTCCTGCTGCGCACCGCCCTGGCACGCCTCGCGGCGTTCTCCCCTCCTCGGCAGGGAAAACCCGCCCTGACTCCTTCGCCGGCCGTGCGACGGGTGCACCGCCGACACCGCTCGCGAGAAACGCCATCCACCCAGCACGCCCTGGCCGGCCGCCGCGCCGGTGGAAGCGGCGAAGCCCGTTCCGCGGAGGAGTGGGCCGCAGGCGCCCGTGCGCCCTTCCCGCCGTTCTTCGGGCCGGCGCGGAGCCGGAACGGCCCGGGCCGCTCCGCAACGCTGCCGCGCAGGGCCGGGGGCGGATCGGGTACGGCCGCCGGAACCTCCAGGGGCCTGCGGATTGGCCGAGGGTGCTGGGCGTCTCCGCCCCGTCCCTCCTGGCCTCGGCCGGCGGGCCCTGGTCAGAGGCGGACGGTGCGGACGCGGATGCGGCCGCAGACGCAGCGGACGTAGACGATCCAGCCGGTGGAGACGGTGTGCCGGGAGACTACAGGGAGGCTGTCGCCGAGCGGCCAGCCGCACGCCCCGCAGGCGCACTCGCGGTCAGAAAGAGTGTCCATGCCGTGATTCTCGCGGACCCCGCTGTCCACGTCTATCTCAACTTTATGGACAGAAGTGTGTAGCGTGGCCTTCATGATCGACCTGCGCCGGCTCGAAGTCCTCCAGGCGGTGAGCCGCGACGGCGGTGTCTCCGGTGCCGCCCGCGCCCTGCACCTCACCCCGTCGGCCGTCTCCCAGCGGATCCGCCAGCTGTCCCGGGAGCTCGGCGTCGAACTCCTCAGTCCGGACGGCCGCGGCGTCCGGCTCACCGCGCAGGCCCGCGTGCTGCTGCGGCACGCCGATGCGCTCGGTGCCGGCTGGGAGCGGGCCAAGGCCGACCTCGCTGCGCAGGCCCAGGGCGAAGCCGGCGAGCTCCGGCTGATCGGCTACCCCACGGCGATCGCCACCCTGCTCGCACCGGCCGCCGCGCAGCTGCACGCGGCGCGGCCCCGCCTCCGGGTCTTCGTGGACGAGGTCGACGGCCTGCCCGCCTACCAGGCGGTCCTCGCCGGCGACGCCGACCTGGCGATCGCCGTGCCCGCCCCCGGCGGTCCCACTGAGGACGACCAGAGCTTCACCCGGGTGCCGCTGCTCAAGGAGCCGCAGGACCTCTTCGTTCCCGCCGGCCACCCGCTGGCCGAGCGCGGGCCGGTCGAGCTGGCCGACGCGGCCGGCGCCGACTGGATCCGGTCCAACCGGGACTGCCACCAGGCGCACATCATCGACACCGCCTGCGCCGCGGCCGGCTTCACCCCGCGCATCGCCCAGCAGGCCGCCGACTACATCGGGGTGTGCTCGCTCATCGCCCACGGCCTCGGCATCACCCTCGGGCCGCGGCTGCTCACCCTGCCCGCGGACGGGTCGATCGCGCGGGTGCCGCTCACCGGCGACGTCGTGCCGATGCGCAGCGTGCTCGCCGTCGTGCGGCGCGGCAGTGAGCTCCGGCCCGACCTCGCCGCCGTGCTCCGGCTGCTGTCCGAGATCTCGGACCGAACACCCGTGTCGGGGCTACCCGGCGGGGCCGCCGCGGGCGTCGAATAGGGGCATGCCAGGTTCGAACCCCGCCCTCTCCTCCCCATCCGCCCCGGTGCGCCTCACCAGCGCGCCGCCGGCGCCCGCCGACGTCGTCGCCGTCGCCCGACACGGCGCTCCCGTCGAACTGGTGGGCGACGCGCACGCCGCCATGGCGGCTGGCCGGAGCCGCGTGCGCGCGCTCGCCGGCGGGCCCGACCCCGCCTACGGAGTCAGCACCGGCTTCGGTGCGCTCGCCACCCGGCACATCGCACCCGACCTGCGCGCGCGGCTGCAGCGGTCGCTGGTGCGCTCGCATGCCGCCGGCGCCGGCCCCGAGGTCGAGCGGGAGGTGGTGCGCGCCCTGATGGTGCTGCGCCTGCGCACCCTCGCCTCCGGCGCGACCGGCGCCGAACCGGGCACCGCGGAGGCACTCGCCGGCCTGCTCAACGCCGGGATCACCCCGGTCGTGCACGAGTACGGCAGCCTCGGCTGCTCCGGCGATCTCGCCCCGCTATCGCACGTCGCTCTCGCCCTCATCGGCGAAGGCGAGGTCCGCGACGCCGGCGGCGCCCTGCTGCCCGCGGCCGACGCGCTCGCCGCGGCCGGGCTCGCACCGGTCGAGCTCGGCCCGAAGGAGGGCCTGGCGCTGATCAACGGCACCGACGGCATGCTCGGCATGCTGCTGCTCGCCCTCGACGACCTCGGCACGCTCCTCACCACCGCCGACGTCGCCGCCGCGATGAGCGTGGAGGCGCTGCTGGGCACCGACCGGCCCTTCGCCGAGGACCTGCAGCGCATGCGCCCGCACCCCGGGCAGGCGGCGTCGGCCGCCAATCTGCGGGCGCTGCTGGCAGGCTCGCCGATCGTGGCCTCGCACCGCGGCCCCGACTGCACGCGGGTGCAGGACGCCTACTCGCTGCGGTGCGCCCCCCAGGTGGCCGGGGCGGTCCGGGACACGGCCGCGCACGCGCGCGCCGTCGCCGAGCGGGAGCTCGCCGCGCTCATCGACAACCCGGTCGTCACCCCCGACGGCCGGGTCGAATCCAACGGCAACTTCCACGGTGCGCCGGTCGGCTACGTCCTCGACTTCCTCGCCGTCGCTGCCGCCGACCTGGCCGCGATGGCCGAGCGGCGTACCGACCGGATGCTCGACACCGCCCGCTCGCACGGGCTGCCCGCCTTCCTCGCCGACGACCCCGGCGTCGACTCCGGCCTGATGATCGCCCAGTACACCCAGGCCGGGCTGGTGTCGGAGATGAAGCGGCTCGCCGTGCCGGCCAGCGCCGACTCCATTCCGAGCTCGGCCATGCAGGAGGACCACGTGTCCATGGGCTGGGGTGCGGCGCGCAAGCTGCGCCGGTCGGCGGCGGCGCTCACCGACGTGCTCGCCATCGAACTGCTCACCGCCGCACGCGCCCTCGACCTGCGCGCGCCGCTCCAGCCCGGACTGGGCACCGGCGCCGCCCGCACGCTGATCCGCACCCGGGTCGGCGGCCCCGGCCCGGACCGGCACCTGGCGCCCGAGATCGCCGCCGTCTCCGCACTGGCGGCTTCCGGCGGCGTCGCTGCGGCGGCCTCCGCCGCCTGCACCGAGCCCCTGCAGTGAGCCGCCGGCCCGACCGGCCCGCTTCCGCCGCCGCCCGAATCCGGCCGCACGGCCGCTCCCGTCCGACGTCCCGCCGCTCCCGTCCAGGAGGAGACATGGCCCGCACCGTCCGCGCCCCCCGGGGCTCCGCGCGCACCGCCAAGGGATGGCCCCAGGAGGCCGCCCTGCGGATGCTGCACAACAACCTCGACCCCGAGGTCGCCGAGCGCCCCGAGGAACTGGTCGTCTACGGCGGCACCGGCAAGGCCGCGCGGGACTGGCGCAGCTTCGACCGGATCACCGCCGAACTGCAGGAGCTCGGCGGCGACGAGACCCTGCTGGTGCAGTCTGGCCGCCCGGTCGGTGTGCTGCGCACGCACGAGTGGGCGCCGCGGGTGCTCATCGCCAACGCCAACCTCGTCGGCGACTGGGCCAACTGGGAGGAGTTCCGCCGGCTGGAGGCGCTCGGGCTCACCATGTACGGCCAGATGACGGCCGGGTCCTGGATCTACATCGGCACGCAGGGCATCCTGCAGGGCACCTACGAGACGTTCGGCGCCCTCGCCGCGGGCCGCGGCGGCAGCCTCGCCGGAACGGTCACGCTGACCGCGGGCCTGGGCGGGATGGGCGGCGCCCAGCCGCTCGCCGTCACCCTCAACGGCGGTGTCGCCATCGTCGTCGAGTGCGACCCGAGCCGGATCGAGCGGCGCATCGCGCACCGCTACCTGGACGAGCAGGCCGACTCCCTGGACGACGCGGTGCGCCGGGCCGAGGAGGCCCGCGCCGCCCGCCGCCCGCTCTCCATCGGGGTGCTCGGCAACGCGGCCGAGGCGGTGCCGGAGCTGCTGCGCCGCGGTGCGCCGATCGACATCGTCACCGACCAGACTTCGGCACACGACCCGCTGGCCTACCTGCCGGCCGGCGTGCCGTTCGAGGAGTGGCGCAGCGCCGCCGCGGCGGACCCCGCGGGCTTCACCGAGCAGGCCCGGCAGTCGATGGCGCGCCACGTCGAGGCGATGGTCGGGTTCGCCGACGCGGGCGCCGAGGTGTTCGACTACGGCAACTCGATCCGCGGCGAGGCGCGCACCGCCGGGTATGCGCGCGCCTTCGACTTCCCCGGCTTCGTGCCCGCCTACATCCGGCCGCTGTTCTGCGCGGGCAAGGGGCCGTTCCGGTGGGCGGCGCTCTCCGGCGACCCGGCCGACATCGCGGCGACCGACCGGGCCGTCCTCGACCTGTTCGGCGAGGACGAGCACCTGAGCCGGTGGATCCGGATGGCGGGGGAGAAGGTCGCGTTCCAGGGCCTGCCGTCCCGCATCTGCTGGCTCGGCCAGGGGCAGCGGGCCGCGGCGGGGGAGCGGTTCAACGCGATGGTGGCCTCCGGCGAGCTGTCCGCACCGGTCGCGATCGGCCGGGACCACCTCGACACCGGGTCGGTGGCCTCCCCGTACCGGGAGACCGAGGGCATGCGCGACGGCTCCGACGCCATCGCGGACTGGCCGCTGCTGAACGCCCTGGTGTCGGCTTCGTCCGGCGCGTCCTGGGTGTCGCTGCACCACGGCGGCGGTGTGGGCATGGGCCGGTCGATCCACGCCGGCCAGGTCAGCGTCGCCGACGGCACACCGCTGGCCGCGGAGAAGCTCCGCCGCGTCCTCACCAACGACCCCGCCACCGGAGTCCTCCGCCACGCCGATGCGGGCTACCCCGAAGCCCGCGCCACCGCCGGCGAGGCCGGCCTCCGCATCCCGATGCAGGACCGGGACTGAGGCGGCAGAACGCGGGTCTGCGCGCCTCGGCTCCCGAGGCCCGGCCCGGTCCGTCCCGCCCCGGTCTCGGCTCCGGCTGGCGGCCCGGCGGCGCCGCGTCCGGCGGTGCGGATTCCGCCGGGGGAGCCGGCAGGCAGGCCGAGCTGGGCACCGAATCGCATCCTGCCCTGCCGGACGGAGTGCCCGACGACGGGCCGGGCGGCCGCGGCCGCCCGGCCGAGGAAGGAACACGCGTGAGCGCACTGCTGATCGACGGAATCGGGGTGCTGGCCACCAACGACCCGCACCTGGGGGAGGGGATCACCGGCGAGATCGCGGATGCCGCGCTGGTCGTCGAGGACGGAACCGTCGCGTGGGCCGGGCCGCGCAGCAGCGCCCCCGCCGCCGACGAGCGGGTCGGGGCGGGCGGGCGGGCCGTCATCCCCGGATTCGTCGACTCCCACACCCACCTCGTCTTCGCCGGGGACCGGTCCGCCGAGTTCGCCGCCCGGATGTCCGGCCGCCCCTACGAGGCCGGCGGTATCCGCACCACCGTCGCCGCGACCCGGGCGGCGTCCGACGCCGAGCTCGCCCGCACCGCCCGGCGGCTCGCCGCCGAGGCCCGCACCCAGGGCACCACCACCCTGGAGGTCAAGTCCGGCTACGGGCTCACCCCCGAGGACGAGGCGCGGGCGCTGCGGATCGCTGCGGAGGTGGCCGACGAGACCACCTTCCTCGGCGCGCACGTCGTTCCGCCCGAGTACGCCGACGACCCCGCCGGCTACGTCGACCTCGTCACCGGGCCGATGCTGGACGCCTGCGCGCCGCACGCCCGCTGGATCGACGTGTTCTGCGAGCGCGGTGCGTTCGGCGCCGACGCGGCACGCCGCATCCTCGCCGCCGGCGCCGCCGCGGGCCTCGCCGCCCGGGTGCACGGCAACCAGCTCGGCCCGGGACCGGGGGTGCAGGTCGCCGTGGAGGCCGGCGCCGCATCGGTCGACCACTGCACCCACCTCTCCGCCGCCGACGTCGACGCCCTCGCCGCAGCGCCGGACACCGTCGCCACGCTGCTGCCCGGCGTCGACTTCTCCACCCGGCAGCCCTATCCGGACGCCCGCGCGCTGATCGACGCCGGCGCCTCCGTTGCGCTGGCCAGCGACTGCAACCCGGGTTCGTGCTTCACCTCCAGCGTCGCCTTCTGCATCGCGCTGGCCGTCCGCGAGATGCGCATGACGCCCGCCGAAGCGCTGTGGGCCGCCACCGCGGGCGGTGCGCGCGCCCTGCGCCGCACCGACGTCGGCCGCCTCGCGCCGGGCGCCCGCGCGGACTTCGCGGTGCTGGACGCCCCCTCGCCCGTCCACCTGGCCTACCGGCCGGGGGTGCCGCTGGTCGCGGCGGTGGCCAAGGACGGCGTCCTGGTATCCGGTGCGCTGCCGGATTCGGATCTCACCCGGGGTTGACGCTCACGTAGCCTCCCGGAAACCTCGCCCCGCCAGACTCGTCGGTGTCAGCGGATGGCGGCCCCGATCCTGCAGTACGGACCGGGTGCGGCCGCACCGGGACGGAGCGGTTGGGCAAGGGGGGAGGGCAGCATGGCACTGTGGCGCATCCGGACGCCGGTCGACGACCGGCCGGGCAGTCTCGCGGCACTGGTCGGCGCGATGGCCGACCGGGGCGCCGACATCGTCGCGCTGTCCTTCCACACCGGCGCCGGAGGGGCGGTCGACGAGTTCGTCGCCCAGGTGCCCGGCGACCCCGCCCCGCTGTTCGCCGCGCTCGGCCCGGGCGTGCGGGCGGTGCCGGCGCAGCCCCGCGAGGTCGGCGATGAAGCCACCCGCTCGCTGCTGCTGGCCGCACGGCTGCGCCGCGAACCCAACCGCCTGCCCGCGGCGCTCGCCGAACTCCTGCACGCCGACAGTGCCCGCTGGACCAACGGCGGCGAGGAGGAAGGCGCGCTGCTCGTGCCGGTCGGACCGCTCCGCGCGGTCCGCGTGCGCCGCCCGGAGCAGCCGTTCACCTGGACCGAGTCGGCCCGCGCCGACGCCTTCGTCCGCTCCGTCCTGCCGCCGGCCGGCCCGGTGCCGACCAGCGGGGTGCTGCACCTGCCCGGCGGAGCCGGGATCAGCGTCGCACAGGTCCGCCCGGACGACGCCGAAGGAGTGCGCCGACTGCACCGGCGCTGCTCGAAGGCGGCCCTGCGCCGCAGGTACCTGGGCTCGGCCGCCGAGCCCGGCGACCGGATGCTCGCGGTGTTCTGCGATCCCGAGCGCGGGCTGACGCTGGCTGCCCGCGCCGATGGCGGCGAGCCGGTAGCGCTCGCCCACCTGATGTACACCCTCGACCCCGGCGTCGGCGAAACGGCGTTCCTCGTGGAGGACGCCTGGCACGGGCGCGACCTGGGCACGGCCCTGGCCGGCGCGCTGGTTGCCGTCGCCGCCGACTGGGGTCTGGCGGAGGTCCGTGCCGAGATCTCCGCGGAGAACCGCGCCATGCTGCGGATCATGCACCGGCTGGGGGCCGCCGTCGGGCGGCCGAACGCCGGAGCGGTCCAGGCCCGGGTGCCGCTCGCCGGAGGTACTCCGGCCCGCGCCCCGGGACGGCTGACGGCGCTGATGACCCGCCCCGGGGCCGCCGGGCGGTGAGGGAAGCGCGGCCGAGGGCCAGGGGTGCGTCCTCGACCGCGCGCGAGGGGCCGGAGCGGAAACCGCTCCGGCCCCTCCCTGCTTTTCCGCCCGCGGAGGGCGGCCGCGGCCGGGCGCACGGGCGGTTCGCTGGCGGCCGTTTCCGGCGCGGGAGCGCACCTCGGTTGTTCGTGCGGGGTAGCCCGATACGAATGCCCCCGGGACATCCGGAATTCTGCCCGCTCCGACCGCAGCAGGGGAGGGGAGAGGCGAGCGGGGGCGGCTGCACGCCGGGGATGGGAGCAGTTCTGCTCCGGTCCGCTCCCTGCTTCCTACGGGTGCCGCGGTCGGGCGCACGGGCAGCTTCGCCGGGGTGGTTCCCGGCGTTCCAGTGCGGCGCGGCTCTGACGCGCCCCGACCGCCCGAGGGCTGACTCGGCCACCGCGCCCGGCGTGGTCGGGAAGCGGCTTCCGAGCGCCCGGGCACTGCGGGTGAGGCTGCCATCCCGGCCGCCGCACCGGCCCCGGCGTGCAGAGGGCCGGCCGCATCGGGGAGGGGGAGAGCGGACGCTGCTGCGGGGCGTTGGGGCAGGGGCCGCACGCAGCCGTGCGCACAGGCGGGTCCGCCGGCGCCAATCCGGCCGCGCTTCGGCGCCCAAGCCGTTCGGGGAGGCTTCCGCCGCCGCTCCCACCCGCGTGCAGGAGGGCCGTCGGCCACCCAGCGCCCGCGGACGGGGCTGCGCTCTCGGGCTTCCTCCGCGGCCTTGGGATGCAGCAGCGGTCCGCCCGCAGCGGGGGGAGGAGCGAAGCGGCAGCGCGCCGCAGGGCGGAGCAGCCACTGCCGCGGTGCGACACGGGCGGCTGCGCCGGGGATGTTCCCGGTGCGGCGGTGCCGCGCGATCATCCGCTCTCGGTGGCACGAGGGCAGGGGAGCGGACACGGCCGCGCGGTTGACGCCGGCGCCGGCCGGTGCCGGCTGCGCCGGCCGCGGAGAAAGCGCGGCCCTGCAGCGCCGGGCGGGCGCGGCAGGGCCGGGGTGCTTCCGGGGCGCTACTCCGCGGCGGCGTCGGCGGTCTCGGCCGTCTCGGCCGAGGCCGCGTCGTCACCCTTCTTCTTGGTGACGCGGCGCTTCTTCACCGGGCGCGAGTAGTCGACGAGGGGCTCGTAGCGCGCCTCGTGCTCCTTGCGGCACTCGTCGCAGGCGTCGACCTCGCGGACGGTGCCCTCCCAGGCGAACTGGACGACCTCGGTCGCTTCGACCTTCTCGTCGCGGAGGGCGTGGGGGTCGCAGTACTTGCGCGTGAAGACCTCGGTGACCACGGCGGTGGCATCCCTTCGGTAGCGGATCGGGTGCGGATGGCACAGATCATACACACGTTCGAAGTGCGTATGCAGGGGTGCGGGGCGCCACGGACCGGCGGGGTTGCGGCAGGCGGTGCCGCCTCGCCCCGGGGGCGGGTCCGCGCGGCACGCGGGGCGCCCGGCGCTTACGACCCTAGCGAATCCCGCGCCGCCGAGCGGCGCCGCGGCGCGGCCGCCGCGCCGCCGCATGGCCGACATCACGCCGCGCTCTTCTTCCATGGAAATCTTCATCTGGTTAGATGACGCTCCGATCCACCACTGCAACGGAACGGAGCCACCCATGGCCACGATCACGCCGCGCACGCGCGCCGCGCTCGCCGACACCACCCACCTCCTCGCCCGATTCGCCGCCGGCACCGTCTTCCTCGCCCACGGCTGGCAGAAGGTGTCCGAGATGGGCCTCGACGGCACCGCGGCCATGATGGCCGGGATGGGCGTGCCGGCGCCTCAAGTGGCCGCCGCGGCCAGCATCGGCATCGAGATCGGCGGCGGGCTGCTGCTCGTCCTGGGCCTGTTCCTGCCGCTCGCCGGAGTCCTCCTGGCCGGCATGATGGCCGGCGCGATCGCCTTCGCCCACCTCGGCGCCGGGCTCATCGGCGAGGGCGGCATGGAGCTGCCGCTCGTCCTCGGCGCCGCGGCACTCGCCCTCGGCCTGAACGCCAGCCGGTTCACCCTCGACCACGTCTTCTTCTCCGGGCGCGGCGGAGCGTCCGCGCCGGCCGGCGGCAGCGCCGCCCAGGAGGGTGAGGACGCGGCCGCCGGAACCGGGGCCGCCACCCGCTGACCGCGGCGCAGCCCTCCGCTGCGCCCCGCGGCGCCTCTCCTCGCCCAGTCCCATCTACCCCATCCGCCTCAGCCGCGTTCCGGCCTGCAGCAGGTTCCCCGCCCGGTGCGGGCTGGCCCGCGCAGCACCGGCGGGACTGCGGGATTCGTCCGCGGACCTGCGGGTCCGCTGCCATCTGCGGAGCTTTCTCCGCGGCGAAGCGGACGATTTCGGAACAAGCCCGCGGAGCCGCGGACCCCGTGGCTATCGTGATCCCCCATCGGGCACCGGACTCCGGTGCTCCGCCGTGCCCCCGCGCGCCGCGGGGGCACGGCACGGGGGAGGGGAACAACGATGGTCGACTATCTCGAAGGGGAGCGGGAGGCGCCGCGGTCGGTCGATCCGCGCTACGCCGCGCTCCGCAGACGCTACGCGGCCGCCTCGGCCGCCCTCGTCACCGCGTTCCTGAGCTGGTACGCGGCCTATCTACTGCTCTCGGTGTTCGCGCGCGACCTGCTGGCCGTGCGCGTCGCCGGGTCGGTCAACATCGCGCTGCTGCTCGGCGTCGGCCAGTTCGCCAGCACATTCCTGCTGGCGTGGCTCTTCGCCCGCTACGCCGAGCGGCGGCTCGATCCGCTCGCAGATGAGGTGCGCGCCGCGGCCGGCGACCTGCCCGACCCGGGGGAGGTGCTGCGGTGAGCCCGGATCCCACTGCCGCTGCCTCCGGTTCCGCGGTGGACGCCGCGATGAGCGCTGCCAGCATCGGCTCCTCGCACGCCTGGACGCTCGCGCTGTGCGGCCTGTTCATCGCGGTGACGCTCGCCGTCACCGTGCGGGCGCGGCGCAGCACCCGCGGCGCCGTCGACTTCTACGCCGGCGGCCGCACCTTCGGCGAGACGCAGAACGGCCTCGCGCTGACCGGCGACTACCTGTCGGCCGCCTCGTTCCTCGGCATCGCCGGACTCATCGCCCTGCAGGGCTACGACGGCTTCCTCTACTCCATCGGCTTCCTCGTGGCGTGGCTGCTCGTGCTGCCGATGGCCCAGCTCACCCGGAACTGCGGCCGGTACACGATGGCCGACCTCCCCGCCTTCCGCATGCGGCGGATGCGGGTGCGGCTGGCCTGCGCCACCTCCACCGTCACGGTCAGCGTCGTCTACCTCATCGCGCAGATGGTCGGCGCCGGCGCCCTGATCGCGCTGCTGCTCGGCGTGGACCGGGGCAACAGCCTGTTCGGGCTGTCCCCCGAGCAGACGCGCACCGCGGGGATCGTCCTGGTGGGCGTCCTCATGGTCGTCTACGTGATGTACGGCGGCATGAAGGCCGCGACGTGGCTGCAGATCATCAAGGCCGGGCTGCTATTGGCGGGCACCGGCGTCCTCACCGTCCTCGTCCTCGCCGTGTTCGGCTTCGACGTGAGCGCCCTGCTCACCCGGGCGGCCGAGGCGAGCGGCAGCGGCCAGGCGTTCCTGGAACCGGGACGGCACTTCGCGGTGGAGGCGCCCGGCGACGCGGCGGCCACCCTCGCCAGCCGGCTCGACCTGTTCAGCCTCGGCATGGCGCTGGTGCTGGGCACCGCGGCGCTTCCGCACATCCTGATCCGCTTCTACACCGTGCCCGACGGCCGGGCCGCCCGCGCCTCGGTCACCCGCACGATCGGCCTGGTCGGTGTCTTCTACCTGATGACGCTGGCGCTCGGCTTCGGTGCCGCAGCCCTGGTGGGGCCGGAGCGGATCGCCGCGCAGGACCCCTCCGGCAACGCCGCCGTACCGCAGCTCGCCGCAGAACTCGGCCGGATCGTCGCCGGCCCGGCGGGCGCCACGGTGCTGTTGGCGTTCATCTCCGCGGTGGCGCTGGCCACCATCCTCGCGGTGATCGCCAGCCTCACGCTGGCCTCGTCGTCCTCGATCGCGCACGACCTGTTCGGCCACATCCTGATGTGGGGCCGCCCGCGGGAGTCCCAGGAGGTCGGGGTGGCCCGGCTGTCCGCGGTGCTGGTGGGAGCGGCGGCGATCGCGCTCGCCATCCGCGCCCAGCACCTCAACGTCGCCTTCCTGGTGGGGCTCGCCTTCGCGATCGCGGCGGCGGCCAACCTGCCCGTCATCGTGCTGACCCTGTTCTGGCGCCGGTTCAACGCGCGCGGCGTGGAGTGGGGCATCTACGGCGGGCTCGGCGCGTCGCTCCTGCTGGTGCTGGTGTCGCCGGTGGTGTCCGGCAAGGTGCACCCGGAGACCGGCGCCAACCTGTCGCTGCTGCCCTCCTGGATCGACATCCAGCTCTTCCCGCTGGAGAACCCGGGCATCGTCGCGATCCCGCTCGGCTTCGCGTTCGCGATCATCGGCTCGCTCACCTCGCCCGACCGGGACCTGCCGCGCTACCGCGCGCTGCGGCTGCGCGCCCTCACCGGCCTCGGGGCCAACTGAGCGGTGCGCCTGTCACCGGGACCGTGCATCCTGGGTCGGACACGCAGGGGGAGGGGAGCCGTATGGACCGCTGGGCCGTACTGCTGCGCGGGGTCAATGTCGGAGGAAGGCGCCGGGTGCCAATGGCCGACCTGCGCGCGCTCCTGCAGGACCTCGGCCATACCGGCGGTGCCACCCTGCTGCAGAGCGGCAACGCCGTCTTCACGGCGCGCGCTTCGGGCCTCGGCGAGCAGGAGCTGCGCGCCGAGCTCGAAGCGGCCCTGGCGGACCGCTTCGGCTTCGCGGTGGAAGCCGTGCTGCGCGACGCGGCCGCGCTGCGCGCCGCCGTCGGCGCCAACCCGCTCCCGGTCGGCGACCCGGCGCGGTTCCTCGTCTCCTTCCTGTCCGGGCCCCCGGCCCCCTGGACGGCATCGCCCCCTCCGCCGGTTCCGAGCAGATGGCCGTCGGCCACCGCGAGCTGTACTTCGCCCTCCCCGACGGCCTCCGCAACGCCGCCCTCCCCGCCCGCGCCGAACGCGCCCTCGCCGGCACCGTCACCACCAGCCGCAACTGGCGCACCGTCCTCCGCCTCCTCGACCTCACCGGCCAGTGACCCCGCCGCCCGCCTCCCGCCCTCCCGTGGCGGAGGGGTCTGCTGTCCTTCGGGCGGCGCTGCTGGAGCGGCCGCCGGAACTGGCGCAGCGGGACGACTGGCCCCGGCTGGAACAGGGGCTCTCCCGCGCCGGGAATGCCGCCTGACCCTCTCGGAGCTGGGACGACGCGGGCGCCACAGGGGTGTGGCGTGCGTTCGGGTGGTGGAGGGCGCGCAAGTGTGGTGCAGTCGGCAGCGGTGGATCCCCCTCGAACGGCTGGTGCGGACATGACGCTGATCGCCCACGTGAGCGACACCCACTTCGACGGCAGCGCCGCGAGCGCCGACCGGGCCCGGAGAGTGGCGGGCTACCTCGCCGCGATGGATCCGGTGCCGGACGCGGTCGTGCACACCGGCGACGTCGCCGACCGGGGAAGGCAGGAGGAGTACGCCCAGGCCGCAGGCTTCTTCGGCGTGCTGCGGGACGCCGGGATCGGCGCGCTCGGCGCCGTGCCCGGCAACCACGACGACCGCGCCGCCTTCCGCGCCGGCCTGGCCGCGGCGTGCAGCGGAACCGCGCCCCTCTCCCCGGAGCGCGCCCAGCGCGCCCCGGCGGCCGGACGGCCGGGAGAGGAGGACGGAGCCGCACCGGCGGGGAGCCCGCCCCTCGCCGGGGTGCTCGACGTTCCCGGGGACCCGGGCGCCGCGGTCGTGCTGGCCGATGTCTCCGTGCCCGGAAAGCCCTGGGGCGCGTTCACCGCGGAGTCGCTGGAGCGGCTGGACGCGGACCTGTCCGCCGCCCGGCCCGGCGCCTACCTCGCCGTGGCGCTGCACCACCACCCGGTCGACCTCGGGATCGCCTACGTCGACGAGATCCGGCTCCGCGGCGAGGAGCGGTTCGCCGCGGTCCTCGACCGCCACCCCCGGGTGGCCGCCGTCCTGTGCGGCCACGCACACACGCCCGCCGCCACCCGGTTCGCCGGCCTGCCGCTGCTGGCCGCGCCGTCGGTGGCGCCGCCGATCCGGATGGAGCGCGAGCCCGCCTGGAGCCCCGAGGGCCTCGACGCGCCGCCCCCGATGCTCGCCCTGCACGGCATCGCCTTCGACGGCCGGGTCACCACCCACGTCCGCGCTGCCTGACCAGCGGACGGACCCGGCTCCGCGGCACTGATGCAGCGGTCCCCGCCCTGGCGGATGCCGCCGGGCGGCGCGGTGCCAGACAAGTTGGAATAGGGCGTTTCGGGCGGAGGTTGTGGCCTTCGGGGCGCAGCCGCGCCCGCAGTCGCGGAGGGAGGGCCCGTGCGGGTCGATATCTGGTCAGACATCGTCTGCCCCTGGTGCTACATCGGGAAGGCGCGGTTCGAGAAGGCCCTGGCGTCGTTCCCGCACGCCGGCGAGGTCGAAGTGGAGTTCCACAGCTTCGAGCTGCAGCCCGGGTCGCCGAAGGAGCCGGTGCCGATGGCCGACGGCCTCGCCGCGAAGATGGGCGTCACCGCCGCGCAGGCGCGGCAGATGGAGGAGGGCGTCGCCGAGAACGCCCGCGGCGAAGGGCTGGCCTACAGCACCGACCGGCTCGGCGGCAACACCTTCGACCACCACCGCCTCATCCACTTCGCCAAGGCGCAGGGTCAGGGGCGCGACACCGCGCTCGTCGAGGAGCTCTTCGCCGCCTACTTCGGCGCCGGTGAGAACGTGTTCGACCGGGACGCGCTGGTCGCGCTCGCGGAGAAGGCCGGTCTGGACGCGGACGCCGCCCGTGCCGTCCTGGACTCCGACGACTACGCCGGCGCGGTACGCGACGACGTCGACGCCGCCCGGTCGATGGGTGCGACGGGTGTGCCGTTCTTCGTCGTCGACCAGCGCTACGGCGTCTCCGGCGCCCAGCCGTCCGAGCTCTTCACCGAAGTCCTCGAGCGCGCCTGGGCCGACGCGCACCCGGCCGCGCCCACCCTCGTCACCCCCGCCGCCCCGGTCGCCGACGACTGCGCCGACGGCTCCTGCGCCGTCCCCGCCGACCGCGCCTGACCGGACTCCCGCGGCGCCCGCCGAATCCGTAGATCCGGCGGGCGGGGATGCCCTTGAGGTATTTGCCATCTTCGAGACGGCGACTTTAAGTGGGTTTAGCGGATTAGTAAGTGCACGTGATCGCGTTCGCTTACGATCTTGGGCATGCAGCTTCGCTATTCCCACCGGGTGTACCCGGATGCCGCCCAGCGTCGTGCGCTGGCTCGGGCGTTCGGGTGCGCCCGGGTGGTGTGGAACGACTGCTTGCGAACCCGCCAGGAAGCGCACGCGGCCGGGCGGGCGTACGTGACGTCGGCGGAGCTGTCCACGACCCGCATCACCCAGGCCAAGAAGACGCCCGAGCGGGCGTGGCTGGCTGAGGTGTCCGCCGTGGCACTCCAGCAGTCCCTGCGGGACTTGGATAGAACGTTCACGAACTTCTTCGACGGCCTCAGGGGGAAGCGGCCGAAGACGGGGCCGCCCCGGGACAAGTCGAAGAAGGACACCCGGCAGTCGATCCGCCTGACCAGCACTGCCTTCGCTCTCCGGGACAACGGCGCGGTGTATGTGGCCAAGGTCGGCAACCTCAAAGTGAAGTGGTCCCGCCCGCTCCCGGCCGCTCCGACGTCGCTGACCGTGATCCAGGACAGCTCGGACCGCTATTTCCTCAGCTTCGTCGTGGACACAGGCCCCGAGCACCTGCCCGAGCGGGACACCGACGTCGGCATAGACCTCGGTCTCAGACACTTCGCGGTGCTCGACGACGGGGCCAAGGTCGGCAGTCCCCGCTTCCTGCGCAGAGCCGAGAAGAAGCTCAAGAGGATGCAGAAAACCCTGAGCCGCAAGGACAAGGGCAGCCGCAACCGCGCCAAGGCGCGGGCCAAGCTCGCACGCCAGCATGCTGTCGTGGCCGACCAGCGCCGAGACTGGCTGCACAAGCTCTCCACCGGCCTGATCCGCGACAACCAAGCGATCTATGTGGAAGACCTCGCAGTCAAGAGCATGGCCCGTACGCGCCTGGCGAAGTCCGTGCACGACGCGGGCTGGTCGATGTTTGTCGGGATGCTGGAGTACAAGGCCGTCAAGCACGGCCGGTACTTCGCCAGGATCGGCCGTTTCGAGCCGACCTCTCAGGTCTGCTCGGCCTGTGGAATCAAGGACGGCCCCAAGCTCTTGCACGTCCGCGAGTGGACGTGTCGGGCGTGTGGGGCTGTCCACGACCGCGACGTGAACGCCGCGCGCAATATCCGGGCCGCTGGGCGAGCGGACCGGCTCAACGCCTCGCTGAGCGCAGGTAAGACCGGGGCGAAGGTCCCGGCGCAGCGCGGTGACGCAGGAAGCCACCGGAAGGGGCAGACGCCCCAGGCCGGAATCCCCGCCCTATAGAGCAGGGGAGCACGTCAAACTCAGTATGCCCTCGCCACCATCGTGGATGAGCATGCGAGGACCGAGCTGGAGGCGTACGTGATGTCGAGCGTGGTCAACTACCGCACGGAGTACTCCGACCGCTTGCGCGCAGAAGGCCGCGAAGAAGGCCGCGCAGAAGGCGCGGAGAGGGCGACGCGGAGGCTTCTGTGGAAACTGGTCGCGAGCCGGGGAATCGTCCTGACCGACCGGCAGCGTGCTCGGATCGAGGACTGCTGCGACGCCGAGGTTCTGGAGCGCTGGACCGACCGGGCGCTGACCGCGTCGACGGCGGCGGAGATCTTCGAGTGAGGCCGGGGCTGATCGCTTACCGGGCAGCGTGACGATGCGCAGCTACACGGGCGATGACGCGCCGGAGACGGCGCTGCCCAAGGGCGACGTCACCGACGGCGTTGTCCGTGCGGGCCGGACGGTGCGCCGGCCCGCACAGCCGCAGAGCCCCGCCGTCGCCGCCTACCTCGACCATCTGGAGCAGGCCGGGTTCGACGGGGCTCCGCGCTTTCTCGGGCGCGACGGCCAGGGGCGGGATGTCCTCACGTTCCTGGACGGTGCCGTTGCCGGAGCTCCGCCGGAGGAGTGGGCCGCGGATCCGCACCTCCTGGCGTCAGTCGGTGCTCTGCAGCGCGAACTGCACGACGCGTCGGCCGGGTTCCTGGCTGCGTCCGGCTTCGCGGCTCCCGGCGGCGGCGTGTGGGGGCGCGACCTTGTGCCGCCCCCGCCGGCGGAGCTGGCCGCGGCGCAGCCGGAGGCCGAGCTGGTGACCCACCTCGACACCACTCCGCAGAACACGGTGGTCCGCGAGGGCCGCGCCGCCGGGTTCATCGACTTCGACCTTGCCGGCCCCGCTGCGCGGCTGGTGGACGTGGCCAACACCGCGCGGCACTGGGCACCGCTCGTCGCACCGGAGGACCGGCATCCGACCTGGCCGGCGGCCGATCCGGTGGCGCGGGTGCGGGTTCTGGCCGACGGCTACGGGCTGTCGGAGGCTGAGCGCCGCGCCCTTCCCGACCTCGCGATCGCCCGCTGCGACCTGGCTCGGGAGCGCCTCCGCACCTTCGCCACCCACCTCGGCGGCGGGTGGGCGCGGATGTGGGACGAGGGTGCCGGGCAGGAGCCCCTTCGCCGGCGGGCGTGGCTGGGCGACCGTCGGACCGCGCTGCTTGACGCCCTCCTCGGCTGAAGGCCGGCCGCAGCAGGCCCCGCCGGCGTACTGCTGACCGGCGGGGTCCGCGGGAGTGCGGGCTACATGCGCCCCGGGGCCGACAGGTCCTGGGGCAGGGCTGCGGCGGCCGGGCGGTCCAGCAGGACCAGGGTGCGGGCGGTGCCGCGGGCTCCGGCGGCCGGGACCTGGACCGGACCGGCCTCGGGGGCGAGGGCCATCCGGACCGCCTCGGCCTTGCCGTCGCCGGAGGCGAGCAGCCACACCTCGGCGGCCGCGCGGATCGCCGGCAGGGTCAGCGTGACGCGGGTCGGCGGCGGCTTCGGCGCGCCGCGCACCGCCACTGCCGCCCGCTCCTCCTCGTACAGCGCCGGGAACTCTGGGAAGAGCGACGCGACGTGAGTGTCCGGGCCCACGCCGAGCAGCACCACGTCGAGCGGGCCGGCCGCGGCGAGCGCGCGCGCATAGCGGTCCGCGCCGGGCTCCGGCTCGGGGCCGTCCGCACCGTCGGCAGCCGGCATCGGGTGCAGCCGCGCCGGGTCGAGCGGCACCGCGTCCAGCAGCGCCTGGCGCGCCTGGGTCTCGTTGCGCTCCGGGTCGCCGATCGGCAGGAACCGCTCGTCGCCCCACCACACGTCGAGGCGGGACCAGTCCACGGCGTCCCGCGCCGCGGAGCCGGCGAGCGCTTCGAGCATCGCGATGCCGATCCCGCCGCCGGTCAGCGCGACCGACGCCGCGCCGCGCTCCGCCTGCAGCTCGGCCAGCCGGCCGCCCAGGCGCGCGGCCGCCGCTTCGGCCAGTTCGGCCGCGCCCGGATGCACGATCACCTCCGGCGCGGCCGGATCTCCGGAACCGCCGGGGACGCCGGTCACGCGCCCACCCCCTCACACGTGTGGCGCGCGGTGCGCTCGTACATCTCGTCGGCGTCGAGGCGGCGCAGCTCCTCGGCGAGCGCCTCAGCGGCCCGGCGCCGCGCCAGCGCGACGGTCTGGTCCGGCTGCCCCGGACGGGACAGGGTGGCCACCCGGCCGTCCTGCCGGCGCAGTGCGATAGCGCCCGCGTCGGTGGTCAGCGTCACCGCGGTGATGCCGGGGCCGTTCGACTCGGTCCGCGCCACCTCCACGCCGAGCTGCAGCGACAGCCAGCCGGCGAGCAGCTCCGCACTCGGGTAGTGCGGCTCCGCGGTGACCTCGGCTCCGGTCACCCAGCCGGGCGGGTGGTCCATGGTGCTGGCCAGCATCGACCGCCAGGGGGTCAGCCGCGTCCAGGTCAGGTCGGTGTCGCCGGGCCGGTAGGCGGCGACCCGCGCGAACAGGTCGGCCAGCGGGTCGGGGGCGCGCAGCGCGTCGGTGATGCGCCGGTGCGCCAGTGCGCCGATCGGGTCGGCCGAGGGGTCCTGCGGGCCGACACCCGGCCACCACACCACCACCGGCGCATCGGGCACCAGCAGCGGCGTGACGACGGAATCGGCGTGCCCGCCCAGCGGCCCGTACAGCCGCAGCAGCACCGCCTCGCCCGGGCCGGCCGTACCCGGCCGGCGGATCTCGGCGTCGATCGCGGGCTCCGCACCGGAGTCGCGGCGGATCACCGCGAGGATCCGCGACGGGTGTTCGCGGCCGGCCTCGGTGGCGGCGCGCACGGCGTCGTAGCTGTCCGCCTCGTCGGTGACCACCACCAGCGTCAGCACCATGTTCATGGCGCCGCCGCCGATGCTGTGCCGCTCCGCGGCGAGCGCCTCGGTGATCTGCGCGGTGGTGGTCCGCGGCAGGTACAGGGTCATCGCCGGTCCTCCTCGACGGAAGTCTGCTGCGTTCCGGTGCCGGTCCCCGGCCGGGCGCCGCCGGCGCTGCCCGCGCTCACGGCCGCCGCCACTGGCGGCCCTCGCGGGCGAGCATCGCGTCCGACGACGCGGGCCCCCACTGGCCGGACGCGTACTGCTCCGGCTGGCCGTCCGAGGACCAGTACTCCTCCACCGGGTCCAGCACCTCCCAGGACAGCTCCACCTCGCGCTGGCGCGGGAAGAGCGGCGGGTCTCCCACCAGCACATCCAGGATGAGCCGCTCGTAGGCCTCCGGGCTCGCCTCGGTGAACGACTGGCCGTAGGCGAAGTCCATCGTGACGTCGCGGACCTCCATCGCCGCGCCCGGCACCTTGGAGCCGAACCGCATGGTGACGCCCTCGTCGGGCTGGATGCGCAGCACCAGCGCGTTCTGCCCCATGTCCTCGGTGTCGGTCTGGTTGAACATCTGGTTGGGCGCGCGCCGGAACACCAGCGCCACCTCGGTCACCCGCCGCCCGAGCCGCTTTCCGGTGCGCAGGTAGAACGGGACGCCGGCCCACCGCCGGGTGTTCACCTCCAGGCGCAGCGCCGCATAGGTCTCGGTGGTGGAATCGGCGGGGATGCCCTCCTCCTGCAGGTACCCCGGCACCTCGGCGCCGCCCTGCCAGCCGGCCGCGTACTGCCCGCGGGCGGTGCCGGACGCCAGGTCCTCGGGCAGCCGGACCGCGGAGAGCACCTTCTCCTTCTCGGTGCGGATCTCGTCCGCGGTGAAGGAGACCGGCTCCTCCATCGCGACCAGCGCCAGCAGCTGCAGCAGGTGGTTCTGGATGACGTCGCGCGCCGCGCCGATCCCGTCGTAGTAGCCGGCGCGGCCGCCCACCCCGATGTCCTCGGCCATGGTGATCTGCACGTGGTCGACGAGGGTGCGGTCCCACAGCGGCTCGAACAGCGTGTTGGCGAACCGCAGCGCCATGATGTTCTGGACGGTCTCCTTGCCCAGGTAGTGGTCGATCCGGAAGACCGACTGGGGCGGGAAGACGTCGTCGACGACCGCGTTCAGCTCGCGGGCGCTCTCCAGGTCGTGCCCGAACGGCTTCTCGATGATCACCCGCCGCCACGCGCCGCCCTCCGAGGCGGCCAGCCCGGACCGCTTCAGCTGGGTGACCACCGTGGGGAACAGCGCCGGCGGCAGCGACAGGTAGAAGGCGTAGTTCCCGCCGGTGCCGCGGTCGGCGTCGAGGTCGGTGACGGTCTGCGCCAGTTGGTCGAAGGCGGCGTCGTCGTCGAGCTCGCCCTGCACGAACCGGACGCCCTCGCTGAGCTGGCGCCACACGTCCTCGCGGAAGGGGGTGCGCGCGTGCTCGCGTACCGCGTCGTGGGCGACCTGGGCGAAGTCCTGGTCGGCCCAGTCCCGGCGGGCGAACCCGACCAGGCCGAAGCCGGGCGGCAGCAGCCCCCGGTTGGCGAGGTCGTAGATCGCCGGCAGCAGCTTCTTGCGCGCGAGGTCGCCGGTGACGCCGAACAGCACCAGCACGCACGGCCCGGCGATCCGCGGCAGGCGGCGGTCGTCGGTATCGCGGAGCGGGTTCGGCGTGGCCCCCGGCATCGCCGGCTCTCTCACGTGGTTCCCCCAAGGTTGAGCGGGTCCGGCGCGCCGGCCGCTGCCGGGCACGCCGCTGCGGACGCTGTCTCGAGCACTGTCACATCGGCCTCTGTGTCCGGCCCGGTGCTCCCGGGCCCCGTCGTCACCGCAGCGCGTCGCGCAGCTGCGCCAGGCCTTCCCGCCGGTCGCGCAGGTGCAGCCGGACCGCGGGCCGCCCGCGGCCGTCCAGCGCTGCGAAGTCTCCCAGAGCCTGGGCCCGCTGCAGCCGCGCCAGGCCGTAGCCGCGCCCGGGGATCTCCAGGTCGGCCGCCGGATCGCCGGTGATCTGCAGGAACACGCCGTCGGACGGGCCGCCCTTGTGGTACTGCCCGGTCGAGTGCAGGAACCGCGGCCCCCACCCGAACGTGACCTGCGCGCCGGTGCGCGCCGCCAGCCCGGGCCGCAGCCCGGCCGCCGCGGCGTCGGCGAACCGGTCCAGGTAGGCCATCACCGCCAGGTACCCGGTGGCCGGCACCGCGCCGGCCAGCTCGCGCAGCAGCCCGGCCAGGTCGCCGGCGCGGGGCGCGCGGGCGGAGGCGTACACCTCTACCGCCCCTTCGGTGAACAGCGGCTCCGCCGGAGCCGGCGGTCCGGATCCCGCCGCCGCCAGCAGCTCCGCGGTGTTATCCTTGGACTCCTGCACGTTGGGCTGGTCGAACGGGTCGATGCCGAGCAGCCGCCCGGCGATCGCGGTCGCGTACTCCCAGGCGAGGAACTGCGCGCCGAGCGGGCCGGTCACCCGGACCGCCGCGCCGCCGTCCGGAGCCGGCCCGGCTTCGGAGAAGCCGACCAGCAGCGTGTCCGGCCGGTCCGCGAAGCCCGGCGCGTTCACGCCCTCCACGACGACCGGCAGCACGCCGGTGCCCTGCTTGCCGGTGGACTCGGCGACGAGCTGCTCGATCCAGTCGCCCAGCCGCACCGGCGTCGCGCCGGCCAGTACCGCCTTGTCCCGGGCGCCGCTGGCGCCCAGCGCCGCGCCGAGCAGCAGCGCCGGGTTGTCGGTCTCGGCCAGGCCGCCGGCCAGCGCCTCGGCCTCGTCCAGCAGGGCGGCGGCGTCGACCCCGGCCAGGAACGCCGGGACCAGGCCGAAGGCCGACAGCGCGCTGTACCGGCCGCCCACCTCCGGGTCGGCGAGGAAGGTGCGGTAGCCGTGCTTCTCGGCCAGCTCCGCCAGCGGCGAGCCGGGGTCGGTGACGCAGACGATGCGTCCGGCCGGGTCGATGCCGGCGTCGGTGAACGCCCGCTCGAAGACGCGGCGGTGCGCGTCGGTCTCCGCGGTGCCGCCGCTCTTGGAGGAGACCACCAGCACGGTGCGCTCCAGCCGGTCGGCGAGCGCGGCGCGCACCTGCCCCGGGTCGGTCGTGTCGAGCACGGTGAGCTCGGCGCCGCGGGTCGCCGCGATGACCTCCGGTGCCAGTGAGGAGCCGCCCATGCCCGCCAGCACCACCCGGTCCAGGCCCTGGGCGCGCAGCTCGGCGCGGAGCGCCTCCAGCCGCGGCAGCAGCTGCCGGGAGGACCGCGGCAGGTCCAGCCAGCCGAGCCGGACCGCGGCCAGTTCGGCGGCGCCCGGGCCCCACAGGGCGGCGTCCTTGCCGGCGAGGGCGGCCGGCACCCCGTCGGCGGACAGCGCGGCGACCGCGGCGGCCGTGCGGTCCGCGGCCGGGCCGCGCACCTCGACCCTCAGCCCGCCGTGCGCCTCTTCGATCCGGTTCGCGTCGTCCACCCTCGATGACCCTTCCGTTCGCGCCCATGGCCCGCTGCCCGCGCCGCTGCCGCGCGGGCGCTGCAGCGCCCGCAGCACCCGAGCCTAACGCCGATCGGGCGCGGCGGAGCGGTCTTCCCGCCCGCCGCGCCCGGTGCGTCCGGCGGCCGCCGCGGAACGGCTCAGGCGGAGCCGAGTGCGGAGCGCACCTGGTCGAGCAGCTGCTCCCAGGACTGCTCGAACTTGGCGACGCCGTCCTTCTCCAGCTCCTCCAGGACCGCCTCCAGGTCGACGCCGACGCCGGCCAGCGCGTTCAGGTCGGCGCGGGCCCGGTCCGCGGTGCCGGTGACGGTGTCCCCGGTGATCTCGCCGTGGTCGGCGACGGCCTCCAGGGTGGCCTCCGGCATCGTGTTGACGGTGCCCGGCGCGGCCAGTCCGGCCACGTAGCGGGTGTCGTCGTAGGCCGGGTCCTTCACGCCGGTGGACGCCCACAGCGGCCGCTGCCGCTGCGCACCCGCGGCCTCCAGCACCCGCCACGCGTCGTTGTCGAAGAACTCCTGGCAGGCCGCGTAGGCCAGCCGGGCGTTGGCGATGGCCGCCCGGCCGCGCAGGTCGGCCGCCTCCGCGGTGCCGATGGCGTCCAGCCGCTTGTCGACCTGGGCGTCCACCCGGCTGACGAAGAACGACGCCACCGACTGGATCCGCGCCACGTCCAGCCCGGCCTCGCGGGCCTTGGCGATGCCCTCCTGGAAGGCGGCCATCACCTCGCGGTAGCGCGCCAGCGAGAAGATCAGCGTCACGTTGACGCTGATGCCCTCGGCGAGCGCCCGCGTGATCGCCGGCAGGCCCTCCGGCGTGGCCGGGATCTTGATCATCAGGTTGGGCCGGTCCACCAGCCACCACAGCGCCCGCGCCTCGGCGACGGTCCGCTCGGTGTCGTGCGCCAGCCGCGGGTCGACCTCCAGCGACACGCGGCCGTCGGTGCGGCCCGTCGCGTCGTAGACCGGGCGCAGCACGTCGGCGGCGGCGCGGATGTCGGCGCCGGTCAGCGCGCGCACCGCCTCGTCGACCGAGACGCCGCGGGCGGCCAGGTCGTGCAGCTGCGCGTCGTAGGCGTCGCCCTCGGCGAGCGCCTTCTGGAAGATGGTCGGATTCGAGGTGACGCCGACGACGCTGGAGCCGTCGATGAGCTGCTGCAGGTTGCCCGTGCGCAGCCGGTCGCGGCTGATGTCGTCCAGCCAGACCGCGGTCCCCTCGGCGCTGAGCTTGCTCAGGGCATCGGTCACGGTTCTCACTCCTTCGTGGGCTCGCGGGAAGAGGGTCAGGACGCGGCGGCGATGCTGTCGCGGGCCGCAGCGACGACGGCCTCCGCCGTGATCCCGAACTCCTCGTACAGGCGCTGGTAGGGCGCCGAGGCGCCGAAGTGCTCCAGGGAGACCGAGCGGCCGGCGTCGCCGGTGAACTCGCGCCACCCCATCGCGATGCCGGCCTCGACCGACACGCGGGCCCGCACCGCCGACGGCAGCACGCTCTCCCGGTACTCGGCGCTCTCCGCCTGGAACCACTCCACGCACGGCATCGACACCACGCGTGCCGGGGTGCCCTCGGCCTGCAGCTGCTCGCGCGCCTGCAGGGCGAGCTCGACCTCGCTGCCGGTGGCGATGAGGATCACCGCGGGCGCGCCGCCGTCGGCCTCGGCCAGCACGTAGCCGCCGCGCGCGGTGCCCTCGGCCGGGCCGTACACCGAGCGGTCCAGCACCGGCACGTTCTGCCGGGTCAGAGCGAGTGCGGTCGGCCGCTCGCCGGAGGCGAGCAGGGTCTTCCAGGCGACCGCGGTCTCGTTGGCGTCGGCCGGGCGGACCACGTCCAGCCCCGGGATGGCGCGCAGCGACCACAGGTGCTCGACCGGCTGGTGCGTCGGGCCGTCCTCGCCCAGGCCGATGGAGTCGTGCGTCCACACGTAGGTCACCGGCAGCTGCATCAGCGCGGCGAGCCGCACCGCCGGGCGCATGTAGTCGCTGAACACCAGGAACGTGCCGCCGTAGGGGCGGGTCGGGCCGTGCAGGGCGATGCCGTTCAGCGCCGCGCCCATGCCGTGCTCGCGGATGCCGAAGTGCAGCACCCGGCCGTAGGGGTTGCCCGGGAACATGGCGCTGGCCGCGCTCTGCGGCAGGAACGACGGCTCGCCCTTGGGCGTGGTGTTGTTGGAGCCGGCCAGGTCGGCGGAGCCGCCCCACAGCTCGGGCAGCACCGGCGCGAGGGCGGACAGCACCTCGCCGCCGGCCTTGCGGGTGGCCATCCCCTTGTCGTCGGCCTCGAAGACCGGCACGGCCTGCTCCCAGCCCTCGGGAAGCGCGCCGGCGGCGAGCCGGTCGAACAGCTCGCCGCGCTCGCCGGCGCCGGTGCGCCAGGCGTCGAAGGAGGCGGTCCACGCGGTGTGCTCGGCAGCGCCCCGGTCGCGGGCGGCGCGGGTGTGCGCGAGCACCTCGGCGGGAACCTCGAAGACCGCTGCCGGGTCCAGGCCCAGCTCCTGCTTGGTGGCGGCGACCTCGTCGGCGCCCATCGCGGCACCGTGGATGGCGCCGGTGTTCTGCTTGTTCGGCGAGGGCCAGCCGATCACGGTGCGCAGCCGGATGAACGACGGGCGGCCGGTCTCGGCCTGCGCGGCGCGGATCGCGTCGTGCAGCTCCTGGACGTCCTCGCGGTAGGTGCCGGTGGCAGTCCAGTCGACGGTCTGCACGTGCCAGCCGTAGGCGGCGTAGCGGGCCGCGACGTCCTCGGAGAACGCGATCCGGGTGTCGTCCTCGATGGAGATCTGGTTGTCGTCCCAGATCAGCACCAGGTTGCCGAGCTCCTGGACGCCGGCCAGCGCGCTCGCCTCGTGGCTCACGCCCTCCTGCACGTCGCCGTCGGAGCAGATCGCGTAGACGTGGTGGTCGAACGGGCTGGTGCCGTGCGCGGCGTCGGGGTTGAACAGGCCGCGCTCGCGGCGGGCCGCCATGGCCATGCCGACGGCGTTGCCGATGCCCTGCCCGAGCGGGCCGGTGGTGGTCTCCACGCCGGCCGTGTGGCCGTGCTCGGGGTGGCCCGGGGTGCGGCTGCCCCACGCGCGCAGGTTCTTCAGGTCCTCCAGCTCCAGGCCGTAGCCGGCGAGGTAGAGCTGGATGTAGAGGGTGAGGCTGCTGTGTCCGGCCGAGAGGACGAACCGGTCGCGCCCGATCCACTGCGGGTCAGCCGGGTCGTGCCGCATGATCTTCTGGAACAGCAGGTAGGCCGCAGGGGCGAGGCTCATCGCGGTCCCCGGGTGGCCGGAGCCCGCCTCCTCGACGGCGTCCATGGCCAGCGTCCGGACCACATCGACCGAGCGCCGGTCCAGGTCCGACCACTCGAAGGTGTTCTCAGTGCCGATGTTCACGCGGGCTCAGGGCTCCTTTCGGGCGGCCCCGGGCAGCGTTCACCGGGGACCGCGACTGTGACGTTGTCCATGCTGGCTGGTCGATGACCGGTTCGAGCCTATCGCCCGCTCCAGCGGGCCGCGGGCTCCGCACGGCCCGCCGCGCGCACCGGACGGGGAAGGCCGCGGTGCCGGCGCGACGCCGCGTTGACGCGGCCGCCGCCGGGGTGCGGATCGGGGCAATGCCCGACAGGGAGCGGCAAAGGGGCCGAACGGGGAGGGTCGCTTCAGGCTGCGGGGCGCGGGCGGGGCCGGGAACGCGCGCTGCGCGGCGGATGCGCGGGGGCCGCGGGCCAGGCGGGGGGCCTGCGTGGCGGGTGGCCGCCGGTGCGGGCGTGTGGGAGCGTAGAAGGCCCTGCGCGCAGTCGGAACCCCGGTCGAGCCCCCTCCCGCGGGAGTACTACAGTATGTCGTTGACGGGGTTTTACGGGTTCTTGGCCGCGCGCCGGAGTCGACCCGGACCCCGCTGTGGCGAGCAGTGACGGTCCCTATATTTCCTTCGAGGTTCAGCGTGTCCATGTCCGTGGAGCGGGCGGCTGCAGGGGAGAGGCCCCCCCACGCGGCGTCCGGTGAACAGGGGGAGCCCGGCCGCCGGGCGTCCTTCGGCGCCTATGTCCGGGCGTATGTCGCGCTGTCCAAGCCGCGCGTCATCGAGCTGCTGCTGATCACGACGATCCCGGTGATGTTCGTCGCGGCCAAGGGGATCCCCCCGCTGTGGACCGCGGTGGCCACCCTGGTCTTCGGCACCATGTCGGCGGCCAGCGCCAACGCCATCAACTGCTACATCGACCGCGACATCGACCAGGAGATGCGCCGCACCCGGCGCCGCCCGGTGGCGATGCACCAGGTCACCCCGCGGGGCGCGATGGCCTACGGGCTCATCCTGGCCGCCGTGTCCACGGCCGGCTTCCTGGTCTTCGTGAACTGGCTGTCGGCGGCGCTGTCGCTCTTCGCGATCCTGTTCTACATCTTCGTCTACACGATCCTGCTCAAGCGGCGCACCGCGCAGAACGTCGTGTGGGGCGGTATCGCCGGCTGCATGCCGGTCCTGATCGGCTGGGCCGCGGTCACCGACCGCCTCGACTGGGCGCCGCTCGTCCTCTTCCTGGTGGTCTTCTTCTGGACGCCGCCGCACACCTGGGCGCTGGCCATGCGCTACCGGGAGGACTACGCCGCGGCCAACGTCCCGATGCTTCCGGTGGTCGCCTCGGACAAGCGGGTCCTCCTCGAGTGCGTGCTGTACAGCTGGGCCACCGTGCTCACCTCGGTCGCGCTCTGGCCGGTGGCCGGGACCACGCTGTTCTACCTGGCCGTCGCCGTCGCCCTCGGCATCCTGTTCCTGGTCCAGGCGCACCGCCTCTACGCCGCGAGCCGCGCCGGGGCCACCGGCGCCAAGCTGAAGACGATGGGCTTCTTCCACCTGTCCAACGCCTACCTGGCACTGCTGTTCACCGCGGTCACCATCGACCCGCTCCTGGCCCAGTGGTTCGCCTAGCAGCCGGCGGCGGGGCGGCGGCGCCGGCGCGCTAACCCCCGGGACGGCCCCACCGGGCCGCCGCGCCGGAACACTCCCGGGCACGATGTCCCCGCCGGCGGGCAGGTCCTGGCGCGCCGGGACCCTCGCGGGGGCTACGATCTGGGGCCATGCCCGACCGCCTCGACACCAAGGCCATCCTCGAAGGACGCACCCCCGGCAGCCGCTCATACGGGCTGTTCATCGGGATCTTCATCAGCGTCCTGTGCACCCTGGGAATGCTCGGCTACCTGCTCACCGCGGGACTGGCGACCGGGGGCGTCTCCGGCGTCGTCGGGTTCCTCGTGAGCCTGCTGGCCGCGGTGATCCCGGTCGCGGTGCTGATCCCGCTGATCCTGATGCTGGACCGGCTGGAGCCCGAGCCGCCGTCGATGATGCTGTTCGCGTTCCTCTGGGGCGCCGGCGTCGCGGTCGGGGCGTCGTTCCTGCTCAACACCGCGGGCATGGAGCTGTGGGCGGTGCCGCTGTTCGGCGCCGACACCGGCACCTTCATCGCCTCCGCTGTCGGCGCTCCGGTGATCGAGGAGAGCGCCAAGGGCCTGGTGCTGCTGGTCCTGCTCTGGCGGCGGCGCTACGAGATCGACTCCTACACCGACGGCGTGATCTACGCCGCGATGGTCGCCACCGGCTTCGCCTTCTCCGAGAACGTCCTGTACTTCCTGACGTCCTACTTCGAAGAGGGCTTCTTCGGCCTGGCCTTCACCTTCGTGCTGCGCGGCCTGGTCGGCCCGCTCGGACACCCGCTCTACACGGCGATGATCGGGCTGGGAGTCGCCTACGCGGCCATGAACCGCGGCCCGGGGCGCCTGCTGGCGCCCGTCGCCGGCTGGATCGGCGCGGTCCTCCTGCACGCGCTGTGGAACGGCTCCACCGCGTTCGGCTGGACCGGCCTCGGCGTCGCCTACGTGCTGCTGTTCTTCGTGCTGGTCACCATCGTCGGCATCGCCGTCGGCGACCGGCGGCGGCAGATCGCCGCCATCGCCCACTACCTGCCGCCCTATGTCAAGACCGGGCTGGTCTCGCCGGCCGACGTGCGCATGCTCAGCAGCATGGGCGGGCGCCGCGCCGCGCGCCGGTGGGCGCTGCGCACGGCCGGCCAGCGCGGCCGCCGCGCGATGGAGGACTACCAGCTGGCGGCGACCGAGCTCGCGCTGCTGCACCAGCGGCTCGACCGGGGCGTTGCGCGTCCGCACTGGGAGAAGCGGCGGGACGCCTTCCTGGCACTGATGCACGTGGCCCGGGAGGCGTTCCTCGGCCGCGTGGCCCGGCCGGCGGCGCCCGACTGGGCGCCGTCGGTGACCGACTCGGGCTTCCTCAAGCGGGCCGACTTCGCCCACGTCATCGCCGAGGCGCAGGCGCGCCGCGGGTTCAGCGGACCGCCGCCGCAGGCGCCTCCGGGGCCGCCGCCGGGGCGGTGACCCGCTCCGCGGTCGCGAAGTACAGCCGCAGGATCGCGATCCACACCAGCGCCGAGCCGAGCACGTGCCCGACCACGAGCCACTCCGGCAGGCCGTAGAGGTACTGGATGTAGCCGAGGGCGCCCTGGCCCAGGACCGCGGCGACCAGCAGCAGGCTCTGCCTGCGCACCGGCTGCGGTGCGCCGCTGCGCCAGGCGAGGAGCACCGCGGCGAGGCCGCCCACCAGCACCAGCCAGGCCAGGCCGGAGTGGATCGGCGCCACGACGAGCATGTCGAAGCCGTACCGGGGGGCGTCGGCGTCCCCGCCGTGCGGTCCGGTCCCCGTCACCACCGTGCCGGCGATGAGCAGCAGGAAGCCGGTCGGCACCAGGGCGGTGGCGAGCGCGCGCAGCGGTCGGCCGACGGTGGGGCGCAGCTCGCCCTCCGGCTCGCGGCAGCGCACGTAGTAGGCCACGGTGATCACGACCACCGCCATCGAGAGCAGGAAGTGCGCGCCGACCGAGGCCGGGTGCAGGTCGGTGAGCACGGTGATGCCGCCGACCACGGCCTGGCCGAGCACGCCCAGCGGGATCGCCGTGGCCATCGCCAGCAGGTCGGCGCGGCGCGGGCGCAGCCGCAGCGTCGCGACGAACACGATGATGCCGACGGCGAGCACGAGGAACGTCAGCGTGCGGTTGCCGAACTCGATCGCGGCGTTGAGCGCCGGGTGGTCGCCGCCCATCGGGACGAAGCTGTCCGGCGTGCACCGCGGCCACTCGGAGCAGCCCAGCCCGGAGGACGTGACGCGGACCGTCGCTCCGGTGACGGCGATGCCGGCGTTCACCACGACGTTGCCCAGCGCCCACCAGCGCAGCGACCGCGCCGTCGGTTCCCACACCGTGCGCGCCAGCAGCGCGAGCGCGACGACCCCGGCGACGGCGACAGCGATCTGCCACGCCCACAGGGGGAGGGAGAGAATCTCGATCTCTTCGGCCGCCACAGCGCCCGGACCAGCGTCGACAAGCATACGACACAGCGTAGTAGAAACCCGGTGCAACCGTGCCCCGGGGCGGGGTTCCGCGGCGGTTCCGGCGCGCCCGCCCGGCGGTGCTGCGGGGGCCGGGCGGGCGGTGGCCCGATGCGGACAGCGGCGGCGCGGGACCGGCGCCCCGTGGTGTGGGACGGTGGGATTGGTACTTGAGACATCATGTCTCAAAGTGCCCCAGTGAGCGGCGGGACGGCCGCCGCGGACACCGCGCCCCCGGATGCCTCCGGTCCGGCGCCGAAGGAGGACCCGTGCTCAGTACCTGGAAGCGCCGGATGTACCGGGGCGGGCGGCCGGACCGCACCGCCGCCGCGATGAACCGCCTCTCCGCGTGGTGGTTCCGGTCGGGTGTGCTCGCCCGGGACAACTGGATCGAACTGGAGGTGCGCGGCCGGACCAGCGGGCGCCGCGTCACGTTCCCGCTCGTCGTCGCCGAGGTGGGCGGTGAGCGCTACCTCGTGTCGATGCTCGGCGAGGCCAACTGGGTGCGCAACGTGCGCGCAGACGGGGGCCGGGCCGTGCTCCGGCACGGCACCGCCGTCCCGGTCCTGCTGGAGGAGGTGCCCGCGGCCGAGCGCCCGCCGATCATCAAGCGCTACCTCGCCCTCGCTCCCGGCGCCCGCCCGCACATCCCGGTCGACCGCAGCGCCCCGGCCGCCGACTTCGCGCCCGTCGCCGCCGGCCACCCGGTCTTCCGCATCCGCCCCCGCGGCTGACGGGGCGGCGGGGGCCGGGACGCGGCGAGCGGGGCGGCGCCGGAACCGGACGGTTGCGGACCCGCCCGCCGGCCAGGTGCCACCGGGGTGTCCGGCAGGGGGTGCCCCCCGCTCCGGCGGCGGAGAGGCCGGAGCGGGGAGGGGCGCCGCCCAGAGCCCCTAGACTGCCGGGAACCGCGGCGCTGGGCCGCTCCCAGGCAGCCGGCGCCGGGCCGGCACACCGCTTCGGAAGGACCCCCCATGGCCGATCCCGTGATCGACACCTCCGTCTCGCACCCCGCGCGCATCTGGGACTACTGGCTGGGCGGCAAGGACAACTTCGCCGCCGACCGGGAGACCGGGGAGGCGATCCTCGCCGCTATCCCGGACATGCGCGCCAACGCCCGCGCCAACCGGGGCTTCCTCGGCCGAGCAGTGCGCCACCTCGCCGCCGAGGCGGGCGTGCGGCAGTTCCTGGACATCGGCACCGGAATCCCCGGGCCGGGCAACACCCACGAGGCGGCCCAGTCGGCCACGCCGGACGCCAGGGTCGTCTACGTCGACAACGACCCCGTGGTGCTGGCCCACGCCCGTGCGCTGCTGGTCGGCCAGGAGCCGGGCAGCACCGACTACATCCACGCCGACCTGCGCGAGCCCGAGGCGATCCTGGAGCGCGCGGGTGAGACGCTGGACCTCTCCCGTCCGGTCGCCGTCACGCTGCTGGCGATCCTGGAGTTCATCCCGGACAACGCCCAGACCAAGGACATCATCGACCGGCTGATGGCGCCGCTGCCGGCCGGCAGCCACGTCGTGCTCTCCGTCGCCACCACCGAGGTGCGCCGGGAGAACGCCGAGAAGGGCGCCCGGATCTGGAACGAGAGCGGCTCGACGCCGATGCTGCTGCGCACCGGCGGGGAGCTGGCGGCCTTCTTCGACGGCTACACGCTGCTGGAGCCGGGCGTGGTCTCCTGCACGGACTGGCGCCCGGATGGCCCCTACGACCCGGACGCCCGCGTCGCGCAGTACTGCGGCGTGGCCCGCAAGGACTGACCCGGCCGGCGCCGCCGCGCGCCCGGACACCCGGCACCCCGGGGCGGCGCGCTCCTCAGGCGGGCGCGCCGCGGGAGCCGGTCCGGGTGGCGCCGATGCTGGCCGCGACGACGCAGGCGATCGCGAGCCACTGGCCGGGCGCGAGGAACTCGCCGAGCAGGACCAGCCCGACCAGGGCGGCGGCGGCCGGCTCCAGGCTCATCAGGATGCCGAAGACGCGCGGCGGCATGCGGCGCAGCGCCTTCAGCTCCAGCGTGTAGGGCACCACCGAGGACAGCACGCCGACGAGCAGGCCGATCAGCAGCAGCCGCGGATCGAGCAGCGCGTCGCCGCCCTCGGCGATGCCGGCCGGCGCCACCGCGACCGCGCCCACCACGCTCGCGATCGCCAGCCCCGAAGTGCCGGCGAACCGCCGCCCGGTCGCCGCGCTGAGCAGGATGTAGGCGGCCCAGGCCACGCCGGCCAGCAGTGCGAACGCGACGCCGGCCGCAGTGATGTCGCCGTCGGCTCCGCTCTGGCCGAGCAGCACCACACCCGCGCCGGCCAGCAGCACCCAGAGCACGTCGATCCTGCGCCGCGAGCCCAGCACGGCCACGGCGAGCGGGCCGAGGAACTCGATGGTGACGGCCACGCCCATCGGGATCAGCGCGAACGACTGGTAGATCGCGTAGTTCATGGTGGCCAGGGAGAGCCCGAAGCCGGCCGCCACCGCCCAGTCGGCCCGGCTGCGGCCGCGCAGGACCGGCCGCGCGATCAGCACCAGGAGCACCGCCGAGGTGAGCAGCCGCAGCCAGACCACGGCCGCCGGCGGCAGCTCGTCGAACAGGCCCTTGGCGATGCCCGCGCCGGCCTGGACCGAGACGATGCCGACGAGCACCAGACCGGTCGGCGGCAGGCGGTCGAAGAGCGAGCCGGGCGGCTCCGGGGGCGGTGTCGGTCCGGAGGTGCTGGCAGAGGCGTCGGCGGTCACGTCGGACCATCCTACGTGCGCCGCGGCACCGGTTCCGCAGCCGCCGGTGCGGGCTGCGCCGATCCGGTGGCGGCTGCGGGAGCGGGGTAGGCCGGTGGGGGAGCGGCCGAGCCGCGGCCGGAAGGGAAAGGACGGCGCGCATGGTGTTCCGGGTGGATTCCGAGGTGGGGCGGCTGCGCCAGGTCATCGTGCACCGGCCCGGCCTGGAGATGAAGCGGCTGACCCCGGCCAACCGGGGGGAGCTGCTCTTCGACGACGTGCTCTGGGTGCAGCGCGCCATGGAGGAGCACGACGCCTTCACCGGGCTGCTGCGCTCGCACGGCGTGCGCGTCCACTACTTCCACGACCTGCTCCGCGAGGTGCTCGCCGTCCCCGCGGCCCGGGACCACATCCTCGCCGCAGTCGCCGACGAGCGCTTCCACGGGCCGCGCGCCGCAGGGCCGCTGCGCGCCGCGCTCGCCGCCCTGGACGACGCCGCGCTGTGCAGCGTCCTGATCGGCGGGTGGACCAAGGCCGAGCTGCTGGAGCACACCGGCGACCCGGTGTCGCTGTGGCTGCACTCGCTGCCCGACGACGGTTTCGTGCTCGACCCGCTGCCCAACCACCTCTTCACCCGCGACACCTCCTGCTGGCTGTACGGCGGCGTGTCGGTGAACGCCATGCGCAAGAAGGCGCGACGCCGCGAGACCGTGCACTACGAGGCGGTCTACCGGTGGCACCCGATGTTCGCCGGCGCCGGATTCGCGGTGTGGAACCAGGGCCGGGAGCACGCGCCGGCCACCATCGAGGGCGGCGACGTGATGCCGATCGGCAACGGCGCCGTTCTCGTCGGCGCCGGCGAGCGCACCCGTCCCCAAGCCGTCGAGATGCTGGCCCGGGAACTGTTCGCGGGCGGCGGCGCCGAGCGCCTCGTCTGCCTGCACATGCCGCACGCCCGCGCCGTGATGCACCTGGACACCGTGATGACCGGCGTCGACCGCGGCGTGTTCACCGCCTACGCCGGGCTGGGCCGGCTGCCGTCGGCCACCCTGGAGCCGGGGCCCGGCCCGAGCGGGCTGACCATCACCGACCACCCGCCCGAGGACATGTACCGCGTCATCGCCGAAGCGGCGGGGTTCGACAAGCTGGAGGTGCTCACCCCGGTCCAGGACGTCTTCTCCTCGCAGCGCGAGCAGTGGGACGACGGCTGCAACGTGCTGGCCCTGGAGCCGGGCGTGGTGGTCGCCTACGAGCGCAACACCACCTCAAACGCCCACCTGCGGGCCAACGGCGTCGAGGTGCTCACGGTGCCCGGATCGGAGCTGGGCCGCGGCCGCGGCGGGCCGCACTGCATGAGCTGCCCGATCGAGCGGGACGCCTGACGGGGAGTGTGCCCGGCGTGGCGCCCGGCGTGCCCGGCCTACTCCCAGCGGAAGAACCGCGCGGCCAGGGCGGCGCCGGCGGCCGCCCACAGCGCGAGCACGGCCACCGGCATGAGGGCCGGCGGCGCACCGCCGGCGAGCACCGCGCGCATGCCCTCGGCGAGCGCGGTGATCGGCAGCGCGTGCAGCAGCGGCTGCACGGCCTCGGGGAACCGGTCGACGGCGAACACGACGCCGCCCAGCCCGAGCAGCACCACGTAGACGAGGTTGGCGGCGGCCAGCGTCGCCTCGGCGCGCAGGGTGCCCGCCAGCAGCAGGCCGAGCGAGCTGAACGCGGCGGTGCCGAGCAGCACCAGCAGCGCGCAGTAGGCGAAGCCGGCCGGGCCGCCGGCCGGCTGCCAGCCGAGCAGCAGGGCGACGCTGCACAGCACGGTGATCTGCAGCGCCTCCACCGCGAGCACCGCTGCGGTCTTGGCGGCGAGCAGCCCGAACCGGGAGAGCGGGGTGGCGCCGAGCCGCTTGAGCACGCCGTAGCGGCGCTCGAACCCGGTGCCGATGGCCTGGCCGGTGAACGCGGTGGACAGCACCGCCAGCGCGAGGATGCCGGGCGTGAGGAAGTCGACCCGCGCGCCCTCGCCGAGGTCGAGCACCCCGGTGGTGCTGAACCCGGCCAGCAGCAGGATCGGGATGACCATCGTCAGCAGGAGCTGCTCCCCGTTGCGGAGCATGATGCGCAGCTCCATGCCGGCCTGCGCGGCGATCATCCGGGGCAGCGGCGCGGCGCCGGGCGACGGGGTGAACAGGGCGGTGCCCGGTGCGGTCTCGGTCATGGCTCTCGCAGTTCGCGGCCGGTCAGGTCGAGGAAGACGTCTTCCAGGGTGCGCTGCTGGACGCGGAGCCCCTCGGGCTGGACGCCGTTGGCGGCGCACCAGGTCCCGACGGTCGCCACCAGCTCGGGCCCGATCGGCACCGGGGCGGCGCCGCTGCCGCCGCCGGTGACGGTCCAGGCGGTGCGGCCGGCGGCACCGCGGGCCGGCGCGGCGTCCACGGCCGTCCCGGCCGGCAGGGCGGCACGCAGGCCGGCCGGGTCGGCCGCGCCGCCGGTCTCGAAGCGCAGCTCCTGGCGGGTGGAGGTGAGGTCGGCGGTGCTGCCGTCGGCGACCACGCGGCCGCGGTCGATGATGACCACGTGGTCGGCGAGGCGCTCGGCCTCCTCCATGTAGTGCGTGGTGAGCAGCACCGCGACGCCGGAGGAGCGCAGCTCCTCGATGAGGTCCCAGGTGGCGTGCCGCGCCTGCGGGTCCAGTCCCGCGGTCGGCTCGTCGAGGAACACCGCCTCCGGGCGGCCGACCACGGCCGCGGCCAGGCTGAGCCGCTGCTGCTGGCCGCCGGAGAGCCGGCGGAACGGGGTCCGCCGGACCGCGGTCAGCCCGAGCCGCTCCAGCAGCGCCTGCGGCGGCACCGGGTCGGCGTGGAAGGCCGCCATCAGCTCCAGCCACTCGCCGGCCCGCGCGCCGGTGGGCACGCCGCCGGACTGCAGCATGACCCCCACCCGCGGAGCCAGCCGGGCCGCGTCGGCGGCGGGGTCCAGGCCCAGTACCCGGACGGTGCCGGCGTCGGCGCGGCGGAACCCCTCGCAGATCTCCACGGTGGAGGTCTTGCCGGCGCCGTTGGGGCCGAGGAGCGCGGTCACCGCGCCGGCCGGCGCGGTGAACGACAGCCCGGACACGGCGGTGGTCGCGCCGTACCGCTTCACGAGGCCGGACACCTCGACCGCTGCTGTTCCCATGATTGGGAAGTCTATGGGCGCCGCAGCAGGGATCCGACCCGCCCCGCCCACAGTGGCGTCCCGCAATGCGAGACAGTCATCTCGCAATACGGTCCGCGCCGCGGATCGGGCGGATCGGAGGGGTGCAGTTCGGGGAATGCCGGGGCCGTCCCGGGGCTTGTTCCACCAGGGCGGAACCGGCTGGTCGCGGCGGATTCAGGTAAGCCTTGCCTTGGTGATCAAGGGCATGAATCACCGTTTGCCTCATCGGAAGCATTTACGCCACACTGATGTTGTGAAAAAGGTGAGTGAGGGTCCGCTGCCGCAGTCGGGGGCCGTGCTGCCCGACGGCGCGCACGGCCAGTCCACGCGCGCGCGGGTGGCGCGGCTCATCTTGGAGCAGGGTCCGATCACCGCCTCCAGCCTCGGTGAGCGGCTCGGACTCACCTCGGCGGCCATCCGCCGCCACCTTGACAACCTCATGGAGGAAGGGCTGGTCGAGGCCCGCGACGCCCGCCCGATCGGACGCCGCGGCCGCGGCCGCCCGGCCCGGGTCTTCGCGGTCACCGAGGCCGGCCGCGACGCCTTCGTGCACGGCTACGACGACCTCGCCTCCTCGGCGCTGCGCTTCCTGGCGCAGCGCGCGGGGCCGGGCGCGGTCGCCGAATTCGCCCGGAGCCAGGTCGCCGACCTGGAGGACCGGTACCGGCCGCTGCTCGACGGCGTCCCGGCGCACCAGCGGGCCCGCAGGCTCGCCGAAGCGCTGAGCAACGACGGCTACGCCGCCGTGGCGGGAGAGGCCCCCGCACCCGGTGGAGGCCAGCAGCTGTGCCAGCACCACTGCCCGGTGGGGCACGTGGCAGCGGAGTTCCCCGAGCTGTGCGAAGCCGAAGTCGAGGCGTTCGCGCGGCTGCTGGGCACCCCGGTGCGGCGGCTGGCCACCATCGCCCACGGCGACGGCGTCTGCACCACCCACGTGACGCCCCGCGACCTCGAGGGCAGCAGCACCGAAACCGCCCGCCCGGCCTCCAGCCGCGGCGGGAGTGACCAACAGGACGTCAGAGTCCAGGAGGAGTCCGCGTAATGACGTCGATCGCGCACCCCGAGCTCGAAGGGCTCGGTACATACGAGTACGGCTGGGCCGACCCCGACGCGGCCGGCGCATCCGCTCGGCGCGGCCTGAGCGAAGAGGTCGTCCGCGACATCTCGGCCAAGAAGGACGAGCCGGAGTGGATGCTGAAGGCGCGGCTCAAGGCGCTGAAGCTCTTCGACAAGAAGCCGATGCCCTCCTGGGGTGCCGACCTCTCCGCCATCGACTTCGACAACATCAAGTACTTCGTGCGCTCCACGGAGAAGCAGGCCGCCTCCTGGGAGGACCTGCCCGAGGACATCAAGAACACCTACGACAAGCTGGGCATCCCCGAGGCGGAGAAGCAGCGCCTGGTTGCCGGTGTCGCCGCGCAGTACGAGTCCGAGGTCGTCTACCACCAGATCCGCGAGGACCTGGAGGAGCAGGGCGTCATCTTCATGGACACCGACACCGCCCTGCGCGAGCACCCGGAGTTCTTCGAGGAGTACTTCGGCTCGGTGATCCCGTCCGGCGACAACAAGTTCGCGGCGCTGAACACCTCCGTCTGGTCCGGCGGCTCCTTCATCTACGTGCCGCCGAACGTGCACGTCGAGATCCCGCTCCAGGCCTACTTCCGGATCAACACCGAGAACATGGGCCAGTTCGAGCGGACGCTGATCATCGTCGACGAGGGCGCCTACGTGCACTACGTCGAGGGCTGCACCGCGCCGATCTACAAGACCGACTCGCTGCACTCCGCGGTCGTCGAGATCATCGTGAAGAAGAACGCGCGCTGCCGCTACACGACCATCCAGAACTGGTCGAACAACGTCTTCAACCTGGTGACCAAGCGCGCCGTCGCCTACGAGGGCGCCACCATGGAGTGGGTCGACGGCAACATCGGCTCGCAGGTCACCATGAAGTACCCGGCCGTCTACCTGATGGGCGAGCACGCCAAGGGCGAGACGCTCTCCATCGCCTTCGCCGGCGAGGGCCAGCACCAGGACACCGGCGCCAAGATGGTGCACTGCGCGCCGAACACCTCCTCCAAGGTCGTCTCGAAGTCGGTGGCGCGCGGCGGCGGCCGCTCCTCCTACCGCGGGCTGATCCACGTGCAGGAGGGCGCGCACCTGGCCAAGTCCTCGGTCGAGTGCGACGCGCTGCTGATCGACACCATCAGCCGGTCCGACACATACCCCTACAACGACCTGCGCGAGGACGACACCGAGCTCGCGCACGAGGCCACTGTCTCCAAGGTCAGCGAGGACCAGCTCTTCTACCTGATGAGCCGGGGGATGGGCGAAGAAGAGGCCATGGCCATGGTCGTCCGAGGATTCGTGGAGCCCATCGCACGGGAGCTCCCGATGGAGTACGCACTGGAGCTCAACCGCCTGATCGAGCTCCAGATGGAAGGATCGGTGGGATAAGTTGACGACCGCGAACGCAGAGCCCGGGGTGGAGAGCCGCGGGCTGGGGCAGATCCCCGTCTCGAAGCTGGACACGCACGGCTCCTTCGACGTGGACGCCTTCCCCGTGCCCACCGGGCGGGAGGAGGAGTGGCGGTTCACCCCGCTGCGCCGCCTGAAGGGCCTGCACAACTTCTCCGGCACGGCTGACGGCGCCGACGAGACCGCCATCAGCGCGCCGGAGGGCGTGGCGGTGGAGACCGTCGGCCGCGACGACGCGCGGCTCGGCACCGCCGGCCTGCCCGTCGACCGGGTGGTCGCCCAGGCCTACAGCTCCTTCGAGCAGGCCACCGTCGTCACGGTGCCGCAGGGGCACGCCGCCGGCGCGCCGGTCACCATCGACCGCAAGGGGCTCGGCGGCACCGCCTTCGAGCAGCTGGTGATCGACGTCAAGCCGCTGGCCGAGGCCACCGTCATCGTCACCAACACCGGCACCGGTGTGCGGGCGGGAAGCCTGGACGTGCACGTCGGCGAGGGCGCCAAGCTCACCCTGGTCAGCCTCCAGGAGTGGGACGGCGACGCCGTCGAGGTCAGCCAGCACAACGCCCGCATCGGCAAGGACGCCGACTTCAAGTCGATCGTCATCACGCTCGGCGGCGACGTCGTGCGGCTCTCGCCGCGGGTGTCCTTCACCGAGCGGGGCGGCAACGCCGAGCTGTACGGCCTCTACTTCGCCGGCGACGGCCAGCACCACGAGCACCGCTCGCTGATCGACCACAACGTGTCCAACACCCGGTCCCGCGTCAACTACAAGGGCGCGCTGAACGGCGCGGACGCGCACGCCGTCTGGATCGGCGACGTGATCATCGGCGAGGGCACCACCGGGACGGACTCCTACGAGAACAACCGGAACCTGCAGCTCTCCGACGACACGCGGGTGGACTCGGTCCCCAACCTGGAGATCTTCACCGGCGAGGTCAACGGCGCCGGGCACGCCAGCGCCAGCGGGCGGCTCGACGACATCCACCTCTTCTACCTGCGCTCGCGCGGGATCCCGGAGGACGAGGCGCGCCGGCTGATCATCCGCGGCTACTTCCTGGACATCGTCAACCGCATCGACGACGAGGAGCTCCGCGACCACGTCATGGAGAAGGTCGAGCGGAAGCTTGCGGCCCATGGCTGAGACCGGCGGCTGGACCAAGGTGGCCGAACTCGGGGAGATCCCCGAGGAGGGCGCCCTGGGCATCGAGCTGGACGACGAGACCCCGGTGGCGCTGGTGCGCACCGAGGGCGAGGTCTTCGCGGTGCGGGACGTGTGCTCGCACGCGGAGGTCCGCCTCTCCGAGGGGGAGGTCGAGGACGGCACCATCGAGTGCTGGCTGCACGGCTCCTGCTTCGACCTGCGCTCGGGGGCGGCGATCAACCCGCCCGCGACCAAGCCGGTGCCCACCTACGACGTGAAGATCGACGGCGACGACGTGCTCGTCTCGCTGGATGACAAGAATTCCTGAGGACCTGACATGACGAAGTTCGAAATCCGCGGTCTCCGCGCCGACGTGCTGATCGGCGAGGACGAGCGCCGCGAGATCCTCAAGGGCGTCGACCTCACCATCAACTCCGGTGAGACGCACGCCATCATGGGCCCGAACGGCTCCGGCAAGTCCACCCTCGCCTACGCGATCGCGGGCCACCCGCGCTACGAGATCACCGCCGGCGAGGTCCTCCTCGACGGCGAGAACGTCCTCGACATGGAGGTCGACGAGCGGGCCCGCGCCGGCCTGTTCCTCGCCATGCAGTACCCGGTCGAGGTGCCCGGCGTCTCGATGTCCAACTTCCTCCGCAGCTCGGTCACTGCCGTGCGCGGTGAGGCGCCCAAGCTCCGCCAGTTCTCCAAGGAGCTCCAGGGGGCGATGAAGAACCTCTCCATCGACTCCGCCTTCGCCGCCCGCGGCGTCAACGAGGGCTTCTCCGGCGGCGAGAAGAAGCGGCACGAGATCCTCCAGCTGGAGCTGCTCAAGCCGAAGGTCGCGATCCTCGACGAGACCGACTCCGGCCTCGACGTCGACGCGCTCAAGATCGTCTCCGAGGGCATCAACCGCGCCCACGCCGACAACGACCTCGGCGTCATGCTCATCACGCACTACACCCGCATCCTCAACTACGTGAAGCCGGACTTCGTGCACGTCTTCGCCGAGGGCCGGATCGCCGAGTCCGGCGGCCCGGAGCTGGCCGACGTGCTGGAGAACGAGGGCTACGAGCGGTTCGTGAAGGCGGGCGCAGCCCAGTGACCCCGACCGAGCCGGGGCGGCTCGACGCCGCGGCGGTCCGGGAGGATTTCCCGATCCTGCACCGGACCGTCCGCGACGGCCGCCCCCTGGTGTACCTCGACTCCGGCGCCACCGCGCAGAAGCCCCGGCAGGTCCTCGACGCTGAGCGGGAGTTCTACGAGCGGCACAACGCGGCGGTCCACCGCGGCGCGCACCAGCTCGCCGAGGAGGCCACCGACGCCTATGAGGCGGCGCGCGCCACCATCGCCGGCTTCATCGGCGCCGTGCCCGGCGAAGTGGTGTTCACCAAGAACGCCACCGAGGCGATCAACCTGGTCGCCTACGCGCTGGGCAACGCGGCCACCGCCGACGAGCCCTACCGGCGGTTCTCCGTCGGCCCCGGCGACGAGATCGTCGTGTCCGAGATGGAGCACCACGCCAACCTGGTGCCGTGGCAGGAGCTGTGCCGGCGCACCGGCGCGACCCTGCGCTGGTTCGGCCTGACCGCGGACGGCCGGCTCGACCTGTCCGGCATGGACGAGCTCATCACCGAGCGGACCAAGCTGGTGGCCCTCACCCACCAGTCGAACGTGCTCGGCACCGTCAACCCGGTGCGGCGCATCGCCGACCGGGCGCACGAGGCCGGCGCGCTGGTCCTGCTCGACGCCGCGCAGTCGGTGCCGCACATGCCGGTCGACGTCGCCGAGACCGGCGCCGACTTCCTGGTGTTCTCCGGGCACAAGATGCTCGGCCCGAACGGCATCGGCGTGCTGTGGGGCAGGGCCGAGCTGCTCGCGGCGATGCCGCCGTTCATCACCGGCGGCTCGATGATCGGCACCGTGCACATGGAGTCCAGCACCTGGGCCGACCCGCCGCAGCGGTTCGAGGCCGGGGTGCCGATGGCGCCGCAGGCGGTCGGCCTGGCCGCGGCCTGCGACTACCTGAGCGCGCTGGGCATGGCCAACGTGGCGGCGCACGAGCACCGGCTCACCGAGCACGCGGTGAAGCTGCTCGGCGGCATCGAGGGCGTCCGCATCGTGGGCCCCGCCGACACCGTCGACCGGGGCGGCGCGGTCTCCTTCACGGTCGAGGACATCCACCCGCACGACGTCGGCCAGGTGCTCGACGACCAGGGTGTGGAGGTCCGCGTGGGCCACCACTGCGCCTGGCCGCTGCACCGCGCGTTCCAGGTGCCGGCGACCACGCGGGCGACGTTCTACGTGTACAACACCCTCGACGACGTCGAAGCGCTCGCCGAGTCGGTCCGCCACGCCCAGCGGTTCTTCGGGACCGCGCCGGCGGCGGGGTAGAAGGGACGGCCAGCGATGCGACTCGACGCGATGTACCAGGAGATCATCCTGGACCACTACCGCAACCCGCACAACAAGGGGCTGCGGGAGCCGCACGAGGGCGAAGCGCACCACATCAACCCGACCTGCGGCGACGAGATCACGCTCCGGGTGCACCTGAAGCCGCCGGAGGGCGGCGCCCAGAGCTCCGGCTCGACCATCGCCGACGTGTCCTACGACAGCATGGGCTGCTCCATCAGCCAGGCCAGCGCGTCGGTCATGACCGACCTCCTCATCGGCCGCACGGTCGCCGAGGGCATGGCCACGCTGGAGGCGTTCACCGAGCTCATGCACTCCAAGGGCCAGGGCGAGCCGGACGAGGATGTGCTCGACGACGCGGTGGCGTTCGCCGGCGTGTCCCAATACCCTGCCCGTATCAAGTGCGCCCTGCTCGCCTGGATGGCGTTCAAGGACGCGACGGCCCAGTCCGTGGAGGGGGTCTCATGACCGAGAACGAGACCGCGGCGCCGCCCGCGGAGGGCGCCGCGGGCGGCCCGAGCCAGGAGATGCTGGTCGAGGAGATCAGCGAGTCGCTGAAGGACGTCATCGACCCCGAGCTCGGCGTCAACGTCGTCGACCTCGGCCTGCTCTACGGCGTCCAGGCCGACGACGCCAGCATCACCCTGGACATGACGCTGACCAGTGCGGCCTGCCCGCTCACCGACGTGATCGAGGACCAGGCGACCTCGGCGCTGGACGAGTTCGGCCGCGACGTCGCGATCAACTGGGTCTGGATGCCGCCGTGGGGTCCGGACAAGATCACCGAGGACGGCCGCGACCAGCTGCGGATGCTCGGCTTCAACGTCTGATCCGCGGCCGGCCGGGTCCGGCAGCAGTACCGCACAGGGCCGCACGCACGCAGCGTGCGGCCCTGTGCCGTGCCGGGAGTACGGTGCGGCGGGAGCGGCAGCACCCGGACGCCCCGGGGCCGTGTCGGCGAGGCGGGGGAGGGGCGCGGGTCCCGGCGTCTCGGCGCTCCTGCCGGTGCCGTGAACCCTCCGGCGCCGAAGGGGGGCGACCCGCCCCGCTCACGCCCGTCCCAGCACGCAGGGGCACGCACTGGGCCGATCACCGCGGGGCCGCCACTGCGATCCTGTGCCGCAGCGGCCCCGGCCGGGTGCCGGGTGGCAAGGCGTTCTCCGGAGCCGCGGTCCGCGCCCCCTGCGGAAACCACCGCGGCGATCGGCACGCCCGCCGGTCGGCGGGAGAGCCGCGGGCGCAGCGCCGAGGAGCGCAGCGCCAGCCTGGGCAGGCAGCCACCGGGCGGCCGCCGCCCGCAACGGCAAGCGGGCCGCGATCTCCGCCGGGGCCTCCGACCCGCCGCGGTCCGGATCCGGCTGCGCGAACCGGCCCCTTCCGGAAGGCAGGGCCTAGGGAACCGCGCTGAAGCTCTGCCGGAGCTCGTCGGCGATGTCGGCGTCGCCCCGCGACGACAGCTGCTCCACCAGGGAGCGCGGGTCGGGCTGCGGCGCCGTGTCCGGGTCGGGCAGGTCGCTGATCCGCCGCGCGATGATGCGCAGCGCCTCCTCGGTGCCGGCCGGGGCGGTGTAGCCGATCAGGTGCAGCGCCCGCCCGGTCGGGCCCTGGCTGCCCAGGTCCGCCGCCGGGAGCCGGCGCGCGTCCAGCCGGTCGCCCTCGACGGTGATGAACAGCCGGTCGCCGGCCTGCGCGGACAGCCGCCGCAGCAGCGGCCGCAGCGAGTCGAACGCGGGCTCGTCCCGCCAGACCAGCACCAGCAGGTCGGCGCCGGGCGCGGTGAGGCAGAGCAGTCGGCCGGGCTGCAGGCCGAGATGGGTGGCGTAGCCCGGCGGCACCGTGACCGGTGCGCCGTGCAGGTGGTCGGCGGTGATGTCCACCCGGTGCCACCAGCGCCCGTCCGGCGCACGGAAGCACCGCGGCGACTCGGCGACGCCGTGGGCCCCCTGCGGTGCGCCCTGAGCCGGGCCGTCCGAATGCGGGCCGTGCCCCGCGGGACCGCCGTGGCCGGCCGCGTGCTCCGGATGCCCGGAGTGCGGCGCTTCGGCGAACCCGCCGGACTCCTCGGCCGGAGCGCCGGGCCGGCGCCGGATCGGCAGCCCGCCCGCGGTCATCGGCGGGCTGCCCGGCAGCCCGCCGGACACGTCCGGCGCACCGCCGAACGCGGGCGCGGGCGCCGGGCCCTCCGGCGGCATCGACGGGTCGAGCAGCACCCGGCCGTCCCTGATCTCGATCCCCGGGGTGCTCAGCAGCCAGGCGCGCAGCGACTGCTGCCGGATGCCGATCCGGCCCAGCCGCACCCCCGCGTCGGCCAGGCTCGGCGCGTCGCCCAGCATCTCCCGGGTCTGCCAGCGCAGCCGCTCCGGATCGTCGGCGACGAGCCAGCCGTTGTGCATCCGGCGGTCGGTGAAGAAGGTGATGACGACCCGCCACAGCGGTGCGTCCAGTGACGGCACCGCCACCGGGTGGTCCGGGTGGGCGCCGATGAGCTGCTCGATGGTGGTCGCCGCGCCGAGGCGTTCGCTGAGTTCGCGCAGGTGCCGGCCGATGGCTTCGCCGTCCGGTGACGACAGCCAGGTCAGCAGCCGCTCCTCCACCGAGCGCTGGGCGGTGCGGATCTCCTTGAGGCCGGCGCCGATCCGCTCGGCGAGCAGCCGGATGCTGATCGGCTCGGCGGCGAACAGCCGCTCCGCGGCCACCGTGCGCTCCAGCGGGCTCCAGCCGCGCAGCAGCTCCTCGATCAGGTCGACCAGCGGGTGCGCGCCGAGCTCGGCGGGGGCGGTCCCGCCGTACCCGGCCGGGGCCGAGTCCGGCGCCGCGGCGGCGGTGTGCGCGGCATGCCCGGCGGAGAACCCGCCGGAGACCGGAGCGGCCGCGTGGCCCCCGTAGCCGTCGGCGGGTGCCGGGGCCGGCGCGCCACCGGGTGCTGAGCCGCCGAATCCGCCGACCGCTCCGCCGAAGGGCGCGGCGGGGGCCGGCGCCTCCGCGCCGCCCTCTGCGTCGGCGGCATCCATGGCGTGCTGGGCGCGCAGCGCCCGCAGCGTGCGGATGGCGTGCGTGGCGGCGCTCTGCGGCGGGTGCTCCGGCGGGCCGTCGGCCCCCGCAGCGGCCTCGCCCAGCCGCGCACCGGTCGCATCCGAGAGGTAGGCCAGCGCGCGGCGCACGTGCTCCGGCGCAGATTCGGGAATCCAGTGGGCGACGGTCCGCACCGCTTCGATGACCAGCCCCGGCGACGGCAGCGGGCCGCTCGCGGCGTCGGTCCCGAACGGCTGCACTGCGCGCCACACGGCCGCGCCGATGATCTCCAGCCGTCCGCAGCCCGCCGGCAGCGCCCAGGTGCGCATCTCCTGCGGCGTGGCGCTGAGCAGCGCCTCCCAGCTTCCGGCGGTGCCCGCCAGCGCGCCGGAGACGGGTTCGGCGATGTCGTCCAGCTCCACCGTGCAGCCGCGCAGCGACGGAATGAAATCGCCGATCGCCAGATGGGCCCAGTACTCGTCGGCGACCGCGGCGGCGCCGTTGGCCAGCCACGCGGTGCCGGCCACGTCGAGCACCCGCGGCAGCGGCACCGACAGCCACCAGCCGTCGGCGAGGCGGGGGTGGCGCAGAACCGGTGCGAGCTCGGTGGCGCGCTGCCAGCGCAGCGCGGGGGCGAGGTCGGCCAGGCAGATCGGGGAGATGGCGTTCATCCGCGGAAGACCTCGACCTCCTGGAGTCCGGCGGGCGCATGCGGCCCGGGAGGCGGTCCCGGGGCGCCACTGGCAGTGCTGCTGTTCCACTGTATGGGTCACTGTATGGGGGTTCTGCCGGATTCGCCGCTCCGGGGTTCGCGGTGCGGCCCGGGGCGCTGCGCTGCCGGGCCGCACCGCCCTGCCCGCGCGGCGCCGCCGCCCTGCGGGAGCCGCACCGGCAACGCTACTATGAGCTGCGCCACTGCGGCGGGGGAGCGGCGGGTTCCCGCGGCGCCTCCGGCAGCGGCTCTGCTGCCGGCCCGCCAGCGGGCCCGGTCAGTCCGCGGCCGGCTCCCCGCCCGCGAGGGCGGCGACGGATTCCGGGCCGATCGGGACGCTCGCCTCGTTGCCGGGGTTGACGGCAAGGCCCACCCCGGACGGCAGCACCTCGGCCAGGTCGGCCATTGCCAGCTCGGCCCCCGGGACCTCGGCGCTGCGCCGGTCGTACTGCGCCCGCGAGGTGAACACCGGGATGTAGACCACACCCTCCAGTTCCACGGAGGGCAGCGCCACCGACCCGTCGTCCTGCTGCCCGGAGCCCTCGGGGACCGGGACCCACACGGTCGCCGCCCGCAGCCGGGCGAGGAAGTCCTCGGGCGCGCCGGGCGCACCCTCCAGCGCCGCGTGCAGGGCGGTTTCGAGGTCGTTGGCGGGGAAGTCGCCGCCGAAGTCCGGCGTCGTCTCGGTGCTCATCGCAGGGGTGTTTCCCGTCGTCTCGTGGTGCGGTTCACCGGCGCCGGCGCGCACCGGCGCCGCCGTCGGGCCCCGGTCTACCCGACCGCGCGAGGGCCGGTGCGCCGGGGGCAGGTCACAGAAGGGCGGAACGCCGGTCTCGGTCGGGCGTCGCCCCGCCGTCGGTCGGACGGCGGCGGTATGCTTGTCACGCACGCCGTACCCCCGTCTTCCGATCGCGACACGCTCGCCACGGTGTCAGCAGAGGCAGTGTCAGCCAGGGCACATCCGGTGGTCGCCCGGCCGCCCGCCTCATCCCGCACCCGCCCAGCTCCGGCCGTGTGTGCAGTGCTGCGCCAGACCCCCTCTGCGACGGCCCGCAGCGGTGTGCCTGCGCCCTGCCCCGACCCGCATGATTGGTAGACGTGACTGACCTGGAGACGCAGCGTCCGGGAGGCGACCGCACCCCCGACGACCAGCAGAAGAAGGCGCCGGCTGTCGTCCGGTCCTACATGGCGATCGGCGACAGCATCACCGAGGGACTGGAGGACGTCGGGGCCGACGGCGGGTACCGCGGCTTCGCCGACCGCCTCGCCGAGCACCTCGCGGTCGGCGTCCCCGGGTTCCGCTACGCCAACCTCGGCGTCCGCGGCCGCCGCATGCACCACATCGTCGGCGAGCAGCTCGACGCGGTCCTCACCGAGCGGCCCGACCTGGTGACCGTGCTCGCGGGCGGCAACGACGTCCTGCGCCCCAACGCCGACCTGGACGCCCTGGCCGGGAGCCTCGAGGCGGCGGTGCAGCGGATCCGGGAGGCCGGCATCCGCGTCGTGGTGCTGTCCGGGTTCGACACCGGCTGGATCCCCGTGCTGCGGATCTACCGCGGCCGGATCGCGGTGTTCAGCATGCACCTGCGCGCGCTCGCTGAGCGGACCGGTGCCGACATCGTCGACCTGTGGTCGATGCCGGCGCTCAACGACCCCCAGGCGTGGAGCGACGACCGGCTGCACTTCAACGGCGCCGGCCACCACATCGTCGCCGCCCGCGTCGCCGAGGTCATCGGCCGGCCGATGGGCCCCCGGGAGATCTGGGAAGACCCCTGGGAGCGGCCCACGCCGGTGCTGCCCACGATCCTGCGCCGCCGCGAGCAGCTCCGCTGGACCCGCGAATACCTCGTGCCGTGGCTGCGGCGCCGGGCCTTCGGCCGCTCCTCCGGCGACGGCCGCCTCCCCAAGCGCCCCCGCCTGGACGAGTTCCCGCCGCCTGGCGGCGAGCGCTGACCGCGCAGCCGACGGCGGGGCGGCGGCTCCGGGCGGCGGTGCGGAGGCGGCAGCGCCGCAGCGGGAGCAGCCCGGCGGCACCGGGGGTGCGGCCCCGGCGGCAGGGCGGCAGACGGCGATGGGCCGGGAGCGGAGATCCGCTCCCGGCCCATCGCCGTTCCGGCCTGGTCCAGCAGGCTGCTCAGGCGCGGCGGAACGCCACCGCGACGTTGTGCCCGCCGAAGCCGAAGCCCTCGTTGATCGCGGCGACCGCGTCGCCGGGCAGGTCGCGGGGCTTGTCCCGGACCACGTCGACCACCACCTCCGGGTCGAGCTCGGAGATGTTGATCGTCGGCGGGATGCGCCCCTCGTGCAGCGCCAGCACCGTGGCCATCGACTCGACGGCGCCCGCACCGCCGAGCAGGTGCCCGGTCATCGACTTGGTCGAGGTGACGGCGACCCGGTCGGCTGCAGAGTCGCCCAGCGCGCGCCGGATCGCCACGGTCTCGCCGACGTCGCCCGCCGGCGTCGAGGTGGCGTGCGCGTTCACGTGCGCGATCTCCTCGGCGCGCAGCCCGGCGTCGGCGAGTGCGGCGCGGATCGCGCGCACCTGGCCGTCCGGGTCGGGCGAGACGATGTCGTGCGCGTCGGCCGAGTAGCCGGCGCCGGCCGCGACCGCGTACACGCGGGCACCGCGGGCCTGCGCGTGCTCGGCGGACTCCAGTACCAGGATGCCGGCGCCCTCGCCCATGACGAAGCCGTCCCGGGAGACGTCCCAGGGGCGGGACGCGCCGGTCGGGTCGTCGTTGTTCGTGGACAGCGCGCGCATCGAAGCGAACGATGCGATGTTCAGCGGGTGGATGGCGGCTTCGGTGCCGCCGGCGATCACCACGTCCGCCTCGCCGGAGCGGATCATCCGGATCGCGTCGGCGATCGCCTCCGCGCTGGATGCGCAGGCGCTGACCGGTGCGTGCGCGCCGGCCCGGGCGCCGTACTCCAGGGAGACCGCCGCGACCGGGCTGTTCGGCATGAGCATCGGCACGGTGAACGGGGAGACGCGGCGCCAGCCCTTCTCCCGGAACGTGTCGTACTGCTCGAGGATGGTGAGGATGCCGCCGATGCCGCTGGAGACGACCGCGCCCAGGCGCAGCGGGTCCACCTCCGGCGTGCCGGCGTCCTGCCACGCCTGCTCCGCCGCCACCAGCGCGAACTGCTGGGTGCGGTCGAGGCGCCGCAGCCGCGCGCGCGGGAAGTGCTCGGCGGGGTCGACGGCGGCCTGGCCGGCGATGCGCACCGGCAGCTCTTCGGCCCAGGGTTCGTCGATGGTGGCGACCCCGGACCGGCCTTCGATGAGGGCGGCCCAGGTCGAGGCGGCGTCACCCCCCACGGGGGTGGTGGCGCCGAGGCCCGTGACGACGACGTCGGTGCTCTTCATCGGCCTTCTACGCCCTTCGCTTCGTGTCCAGTCGGTTCGGGGAGCGGCCCGCGGCGGCGGGGGTGGTACCGCGGCCGGCGGGGCACCGCTGCTGCAGTGCCGCCGGGCGGGTACTGCTCCGCCGCGGGCGAACGCCTGATTCTGGCTGACGCCCACTCTTCCGGGGCGCCCGCGTACGGGCGGCCCCGTGTGCGGACGCCCCGTCCCGGGACGTCCGGCCGCAGCGGCTCTACCCCGCGACGCCCTGCTTCTGGACGTAGGTGATGACGTCCTGGACCGTCTTCAGGTCCTTGAGCTTGTCGTCGGGGATCTCCGCGCCGAACTTGTCCTGGGCGGCGACGGCGATCTCCACCATCGACAGGGAGTCGATGTCGAGGTCGTCCACGAAGGTCTTCTCCGGGGTGACCTCGCTGGCCGGGACACCCGCGATCTCGTCGACGATCTCGCCGAGGCCTTCGAGGATCTGCTTCTCGGTGAGCTGCTCTGCCATGGGGTGGTTCTCCTTCACTGATGGGTCGTCGGTTCGGATCGGATGCCGCGGGGTGCGTCCCGCGGGCGGACTCAGGGGATGCGCAGGACCTGCGCCGCGTAGGTCAGGCCGGCCCCGAAGCCCAGCGTCAGCACCGTGCTCCCGGACGGGAGCTCGCCGCGCTCGGCCATGCGGGAGACGGCCAGCGGAATCGACGCCGACGAGGTGTTGCCCGCGGCGACGATATCGCGGGCGACGATCGCCTGCGGCGCTCCCAGCTTGCGCGCGATCGCCTCGACGATGCGCAGGTTGGCCTGGTGCGGGACGAACGCGGTCAGTTCCGACGGGTCGACGCCGGCCTGCTCCAGCGCCTCCAGGGCGACCGGGTAGAGCTCGGTGGTGGTCCACCGGAACACCGCCTGGCCCTCCTGGTAGAGGTAGCGGTGGTCGCGCAGGTAGATCTTGTCGGCGCGCTCGCCGGAACTGCCCCAGACCACCGGCCCGATGGCGTCCTCGTCCGGCTCGGCGGCCGAGACCACGGCGGCCCCGGCACCGTCGGCGAAGATCACGCAGGTGGACCGGTCGTCCCAGTCCACCCAGTCGGACAGCTTCTCCGCGCCGACCACGAGCACCTGCCGGGCCGAGCCCCCGCGCACGGCGTCCGCGGCGAGGCCGAGCGCGTAGCAGAACCCGGCGCAGGCGGCGTTCACGTCGAACGCGCCCGGTGCGGGGATGCCCAGCCGCGCGGCGACGCTGGCCGCGGTGTTGGGGATCTGGTCGGTGGCGGTGCAGGTCGCCACGATCACCAGGTCGATGTCGTCCGGGGCGAGCCCGCCGGCCGCGAGCGCCTTGCCGCCGGCGGCCACCGCCATCGACAGCACCGTGTCGCCCGGTCCGGCGATGCGGCGCTCCTCGATGCCGACGCGGCTGCGGATCCACGCGTCGGAGGTGTCCACCCGCTGCGCGAGGTCCTCGTTGGTGACGGTGTTGGCGGGCTGGTACTCGCCGAACGCGGCGACCCGCGCGCCGCGGGGGGCGCGCCGGGCGAAGGCGCGCCGCTCCGGCGCGCCGTGCGCGGATGCGCTGCTCGACCCAGTCATTCGAGACCTTCCGTGGAGGCGGTTCCGGCGTGTTCGGCCACCATGCGGCGGGCCTCCGCCACGTCGTCGGGGGTCTTGACGGCGAGCAGCTCGACACCGCGCAGGGAGCGCTTGGCCAGCCCGGTCAGCGTACCGGCGGGCGGCAGCTCGATGAGGCCGGTCACCCCTAGGCCGGCGAGCGTCTCCGAGCAGGCGTTCCACCGGACCGGCGAGCTGATCTGGGCCACCAGCCGCTTCAGGTACTCGGTGCCGCTGGCGACCACCGCGCCGTCGGCGTTGGACAGCAGCGCGGTCTGCGGGTCGGCGGGGGAGAGGCCGGCGGCGACGGCCTCCACCCGCTGCACCGCGGGGGCCATGTGCTCGGTGTGGAAGGCGCCGGCCACCGGCAGCGGGCGGAGCCGGGCGCGCGCCGGAGGGGCCGCGGCGAACGCGGCGAGCGCCTCCGCGGTGCCCGCGGCGACGATCTGCCCGGCACCGTTGTCATTGGCCGGGGTGAGCCCGGCGGCTTCGATGGCGGCGAGCACCTCGTCCCGGTCGCCGCCGAGGACAGCGGTCATCGAGGTGTCGGCGGCCGCCGCGGCGTCGGCCATGCCGCGGCCGCGCTCGGCGACCAGCCGCAGCGCGTCCTCGGGGGTCAGGACACCCGCGAGCGCGGCGGCGGTGAACTCGCCGACGCTGTGCCCGGCAACGGCGCCTGCCTGCGCGGCGGCGGCCTCCAGGCCGCCGAAGACCGCCTCGGCCGCGGCGATTCCGGCGGCCACCAGCAGCGGCTGCGCCACCGCGGTGTCGCGGATCTCGTCGGCGCCGGCCTGCGTGCCGGCGTGGACCAGGTCGAGTCCGGCCACCGGCGACCAGCGTTCGAGGCGTTCGGCCGTACCGGGGGTCTCGAGCCACGGAGAGAGGAATCCGGGAACCTGGGCGCCTTGGCCCGGAGCAACGATTACAAGCACGACAACAACCCTGCCCTGTGGGAGATCACCAGTCGGATGGGGAGCACGACGAAGTTTAGGAGAGGCGCTTTGTCGGGTTCCTACAAGCCCGCGCTGATACGGGCTCGTTCGGGGCCGGCCGCTGCCCCGCTCCCGGCGGCCCCTTCCGCGGCCGGGTCCGGCGCGGAGCGGCGGGCGGAAGGCCGGTGCTGGCAGGCCCGGCCGCCCGGCGCGGCGGATGTGCGCGGGCGGGCCGGCGGAGGCCTGCTGCGGCAGGGGGCGGGCCGCGGCCGCGCGTCCGCGTGTGATCCGCGTCGCCCGCGCGGTGCAGCGTGGAGTGCGCACCGGGCCGCCGGGTGGTGCCACCCTGGGAAGCGTGAGCACGTCAGGCCCTGATCGGGCAGCCGAGGAAGCAGCCCGGGACGCGGGGCAGAGCGCCGAGCGCGGAACCGCGCGCGACGCCGGGACCGCCGGGGGCGACGCCGGCGCCGGCGTCGCCCCCGGCGGCGAGCTGGCGGCCGGGGCGGCGGATGCCGAGGTCCGCGCGGCCACGGCGCGGCGCCTGGAGCGCTCCATGGGTGTGCTGGGCACCGCCTCCGTTGCCGCCATGGAGAGCCGGCTCAACTGGTTCCGCCGCATGTCGGCCGAGGACCGCTCGTGGGTCGGGCTGGTCGCCCAGTCCGGTGTCGCGGCCTTCGTCGACTGGTTCAAGAACCCCGCGCGCGGGCGCCCCGCCATCACCGTGGAGGTGTTCGGCACCGCACCCCGCGAGCTGACCCGCTCGGTGTCGCTGCAGCAGACCGTCGACATGATCCGCGTCGTCATCGACGTCGTGGAGAGCCAGGTCGACGACCTCGCCGCGCCCGGCGGCGCCCAGCAGCTGCGCGAGGCGGTGCTGCACTACACCCGCGAGGTCGCGTTCAGCTCCGCCAAGGTCTACGCGCGCGCCGCCGAGGCCCGCGGCTCCTGGGACGCCCGGCTGGAGGCGCTCATCGTCGACTCGCTGCTGCACGGCGACGGCGACGGCGGTGAGGAGGGCCTGGCCTCCTGGGGTTCGGCGCTGCGCTGGACGCACACACCGGTGGTGGCGGTCGCCGGCGCCGCCGGCGAGGACCCCGAAGGCGCGCTGGAGGACCTGCGCGGCGCCGCCCGCCGTGCGGGCCACGACGTCCTCGCCGGCCTGCAGGGCGACCGGGCGGTGGTGGTGCTCGGCGCCGGCGCCGAGGAGGCGCGCTCGCCGCGCGCGCCGCTCAGCACGGTCGAGCCGCTCGCCGGCCTGTTCGGGCCCGGCGCCGTCGTCGTCGGTCCGACGGTGGCCGAGCTGCGCGACGCCGGCACCTCGGTGCGGTCCGCGGTGAGCGGGCTGCGCGCCGCCGCGGCGTGGCCGGACGCGCCGCGCCCGGTCGCGGCCGAGGACCTGCTGCCCGAGCGCGCCCTGGACGGCGACGCTGCCGCGCGCACCCAGCTCGTGCAGGAGATCTACGCGCCGCTGCGGGACGCCGGGTCGCCGCTGCTGGACACCCTCTCGGTCTACCTCGAGCACGCCTCGTCGCTGGAGTCCACCGCGCGGATGCTCTTCGTGCACCCCAACACGGTGCGCTACCGGCTCAGCCGTATCGCAGAGCTCACCGGCCACACCCCGACCGACGGCCGCGGCGCCTACGTGCTGCGGGTCGCGGTCACGCTCGGACGGCTCGCCGAGCGCTAGCGCCGCCGTCGGGACGGCGGAGACCCCGCAGACCCGGCCCGCGCGGGGCCGCGGCGGCTCCGCGCAGCTGCCGCGGACGGGGCCGCGCGGCGGCTGCCCGCGGCCCGGTGGGGCGGTGCGCGGCGGCCTGCGGCGCGCGGTCCGCAACACCGGCGGGCCCGCACCGCCGATCGACCGGAATCCCGGCTGCGACCTGCGTCGGAAGTGCGGCGAGGGCGGCTGTGCGGCGGCATCGGCACCGGCGGCGGACGGGCGCCGCGCCGCTACCGAAACTGCGGCCGGATCGCGACCGGAAGAAGGAACCGATCGGTTGCCCCAGAGCGTTGTGGCGGGAGAGGATAGAGCAGAGGGCCGCACCCGGGTGATGAGGGTCTCCCCGATCGCCCGTGCCCGCGGTGAACCGCGCCGGGTGCCGGTGCGTCCCCTTATGCGGCGGGGAAGCGTCCCCGATCAGGGTCGACTGTGGTGGTGTGGGGGCATTGCAGTGAGAGTTGTCGTAGCCAAAATGGCAGAGCTGTTCCGCGAGGCCAAGGAGACCGTCCAGGCTCCGACCGAATCCGGCCAGCTGTGGCGCAAGGCCCTCTTCTTCGTTCCGGCTCCGCTGCCGCTTCTCGCGGTGGTAGCGCTCGCCGTCGGCGGCACCTGGTCGGCGCCGGGCGTGTGGATCCTCGCCGCGCTGTCGATCTCGGTGGCCTCGGCACTGCTCGCCGCCGTCGTGCAGCCGTCGCCGCTGCCGGAGGGGCTGTCCACGGGCGCCTCGGTCCGCCGGTCGCTGCACCGGTTCCGGCAGATCACCTCGCTGCGCATCGCGCTGGCGCTCGCCCCGGTCGTCGTCGCCGCCGGATTCTCCATCGCCGGCGGCGGGCTGTTCCCGCTCGGTGTGGCCCTGGTGCTCTCCTGGCCGCAGCTGGCGCTGGCCGCACCCACCTTCTTCACGATCACCCGCGCCCGCCGCGCGATGGAGACGTGGGGCACCAAGGCCTACCTGTGGGCGGGGCTCGCCCAGCCGGCGCCGGTGGAGTGGCCGCTGGTCACCTCCTGCGCCGCGTACCTGCGCCGGTGGCGCGAGGAGCGGGCCGCCCGCGCGGCCGCGGCGCCCCAGGCCGCGGGCGAGTCCGCCGAAGACGAGGACCCGGACGGCACCGACGCCCCGGACGGCGCCGCCGAGGCGGCCACCGGCCTGCCGACGCGCCTGGCCGCGCCCAGCGCGCCCCGCCTGGAGCTGGACGACCTGCTCCCCGGCCTGGCCGGCGACACCACGGCCACCGGCCCGCGGCCGATCGTCCGCGGCCCGGCCCCGGGCCGCCGCACCGCCCCCCGCAGCCGCCGCCGCGACCGCCGCTCCGCCGCGAAGAACTAGCGCCGCCGCCCCCGCCCGCCCGGGCGGGGGCGTACGCGTTCCCCAGCGCCCACCGCCGCCCCCGCCACGCCATCCGCCTCCGCACAGCACACTGCGCGGGGGCGCTCGCATGTCCGGGCCAGCGGTGTGCAGCCGGTGCGGCGCCCGTGGCGGACGCCGGTACCGATGGGGGCACGCCGGGTCGGGACAGCACCGCGGAGGGCAGCACAGGGCCCCGTGCGTCCCGCGGATGCGCCCGCTGGAACAGGTGCGCAACCCGCGTGCCGGACCCGTCCGGGGGAGGCGGGTGCGGCACGCCCGTGGACGCTGCCGGGCCGGCCCGGAGGGCGAGACGAAGCCGGGGCGTGCGGCCGGTGTCCCGCTGCGGAACGCGGGCTCGGCGCGGTGCGCCGACGGGTCGTCCGCGGAGAGGAGCCGGCGCAGGCCGGGCCTGGGCGGTCCGCGCCACCGGCCTCCGAGCAGGGCGCGGCCGGTCGGGGCGGTACCGCCGTGCCGAGGGCTCAGCCGTCGCCGAGGGCGTCGAAGGCCGCGAGGAGCTGGGTCTCCGCGACGTCGAAGTAGGCGGTGAGCCGCTCGGTGGCAGCGGCCGTGCGGCCCCGGTGGAGGAGCTCGTAGATCTCCCGGTTGAGCGGGACGTAGGGCACGTGGAACTCGCGCGGCGCGCCCATCGCGTGGAAGATCAGCCGGGCTTCGGCGAGCAGGCGGTGCACGGTCTCGTCGATCCGCTGGCTCTGGTGCAGGGCGGCGATCGTCTGGTGGAAGTACATGTTGGCGGTGCCGACGTCGGACCACTCGCCGGCGGACTGCGCCGCCTCGGCCTTCTCCACCGCCGCGCCGATCCGCGCCACCAGCTCCGGCGACGCGGCGCCGGGGGCGCAGAGCGCGGGCGTCTCCAGCACGCGGCGCACCCGGTAGAGGTCGACCACGTCGTCCCGGGCGGGCCGGGCGACGAACACGCCGCGGTTGAACTCGTGCACCACCAGCCGCTCGTGCTTGAGCAGCCGGAACGCCTCGCGCAGCGTGTTCCGGGAGACGCCGAGCGCGCCCCCGATCTCCTCCTCGGAGAGCCGCGCCCCGGGCAGCAGCGCGCCGTCGATGACCTGTTCCCGCACTGCTGCGGCGGCCCACTCGGCGGTGCTCTGCTGCCGCTGGTCCACCCGGTGTTCCGCGAGCCGCGCCAAGCCCTCGCTGGTCGTCACCGCCGGCCTCCCGTCTCGCCCACACCCTGTGATCGCTCCGCCATTGTCGCCGATTCCGGGTGCCGCGGCGCCCGCGGGGCCCGGCCTCCCGATGCCCGCGGCCGGATCGGGCCGTGACCGCCTTCACTAGAGAGGGTGTTCCACGCCCTGCCCGGGGTATCATGTGGGCGTTGGCCAAGGATTGTTCAACAATTCAAATGGTGAACGAAACAGGACGCCCTCCGCCGTGAGGGCCGGAAGAGCAGCGAGGACCGCATGAGCGGAGCAAGCGGATCAGGCGGGTCCACCCAACCGCCCCCCGAGACCCCGGCGTCCGGCAAGGGCGCGCCAGCGGGCGGCCAGGCGCTGCGCGGCGCCACCGTGCGCGGCACCCTCCTCGGAGCCATGTTCCTGATGGCCACCAGCGCCATCGGCCCCGGCTTCATCACCCAGACCACCGAGTTCACCGCCACGCTCGGCGCCGCGTTCGCGTTCGCGATCCTGGTGTCGATCCTGGTCGACATCGCAGTCCAGCTGAACCTGTGGCGCGTCATCGGCGTGTCCGGGCAGAAGGCGCAGGACCTGGCCAACCGGGTGGTGCCCGGCGCGGGCTACCTGCTCGCCGCGCTCGTCTTCATCGGCGGCCTGATCTTCAACATCGGCAACGTGGGCGGCACCGCCCTCGGGCTGGACGCGCTGGCGGGCATCGACGTGAAGATCGGCGGCGCGGTCTCCGCGCTCATCGCCATCGGCATCTTCGTGTCCAAGCGGGCCGGCGTCGCCATGGACCGCATCATCGTCGTCCTCGGCGTGCTCATGATCGCGATGACGCTCTACGTCGCGATCGCCTCCGGACCGCCCGTCGGCCAGGCGCTGCAGAACGCCGTCCTGCCCGAGCGGATCGACTCGGCCATGTACGTCGCGATCGTGACCATCATCGGCGGCACCGTCGGCGGCTACATCACCTACGCCGGCGCCCACCGGCTGATCGACGCCGGAGTCTCCGGCCCCGAGCGCGTCGGCCATATCACCCGGGCCTCCGTCACCGGCGTCCTCGTCACCGGGCTGATGCGCATCCTGCTCTTCCTGGCCATCCTCGGCGTGGTCGTCGGCGGCGTGTCGCTGGCCGGCGCCGACAACGCTCCGGCGCTCGCCTTCCAGCACGCGGCCGGCGAGGTCGGCCTGCGCATGTTCGGCGTGATCATGTGGGCGGCCGCGGTCAGCTCCGTCATCGGCGCCTCCTACACCTCGGTCTCCTTCATCAGCTCCTTCCACCCGGTGCTGTCGAAGTACCGCACCTGGCTGGTGGCGGCGTTCATCGCGGTGTCGGCGGTCATCTACCTCCTCATCGAGCAGGCGCCCGCGCAGCTGCTGATCCTCGCCGGAGCGCTCAACGGCCTGATCCTCCCGGTGGGCTTCGCGATCATGCTCTGGGTCGCCGCGTTCCGCCGCGACCTCATGCAGGGCTACCGCTACCCGCGGTGGCTGCTCGCCATCGGTGTCGTCGCCTGGTTCATCTCGGTCTTCTGCGCATGGCAGGCGGCCGGCGGTGTGCTCGAGATGCTGTCCTAGCCGCAGCAGGGAACGGCGACGACGCACACCCACTGGAACCGCGGCTCCCGGGCCGGGAGCCGCGGCCGCACCGCGCCGGTGCGGCCCGAAAACGCGAATGTCGGAACGGGAATGGAGGAACTGCGTGCGCATCGACCTCAACGCCGACCTCGGCGAAAGCTTCGGACGCTGGGTACTCGGCGATGACGCCGCGCTGCTGACCGTGGTCACCAGCGCCAACGTGGCCTGCGGATTCCACGCGGGCGACCCCACCGTGCTGCGCCGGGCCTGCACCGGCGCCGTCGAGCAGGGCGTCGCCATCGGCGCCCAGGTCGGCTACCGCGACCTCGCCGGGTTCGGCCGCCGGTTCATCGACGCCGACCCCGCCGAACTCGCCGACGACGTGCTCTACCAGATCGGTGCGCTCGCCGGCACCGCCCGCCCGTCCGGCGGCCGCATCGCCTACGTGAAGCCGCACGGGGCGCTCTACAACGCCATCGTCCACCACGAGAAGCAGGCCGAGGCGGTGGCGCGGGCCGTGCGCGAGTACGACCCCTCGCTGCCGGTCCTCGGGCTGCCGGGATCGGCGTGGCTGCGCGCCGCGGAGAAGGAGGGCCTGGTCCCGGTGCGCGAGGCGTTCGCCGACCGCGCCTACACCCCGGAGGGGACCCTCGTCTCGCGGCGCGAGCCCGGCGCCGTCCTGCACGACCCCGAGCAGATCGCGCAGCGCTGCCTGCGGATCGTGCACGGCGAGCCGATCGAGGCGGTCGACGGCACGCCCGTGCAGGTGCGCGCCGAATCGATCTGCGTGCACGGCGACAGCCCCGGTGCCGTCGCCATCGCCCGCCAGGTCAGCGAGGCGCTGACCGGTGCCGGAGTCGCCGTGCGGCCGTTCTCTGGTCCCGGCGGAGGGGTGGAATGGAACTCCTGACCTGCGGCGACAGCGGCCTGCTCATCGAGGTCGGCGACCTCACCGAGGTACTGGCCCTGCAGGCCGCGCTCGCCGCGGCGCCGATCCCGGGCGTCACCGAGGCGGTGCCCGCCGCCCGCACCGTGCTGCTGCACGTCGACCCCGCCGTATCCGGCGGGGTGGTCGGCGTCGCCGACGCGGTGCGGCGGCTGCGCCCGCAGCCCGGCGACCGGCCGCAGGGGCCCGAGGTCGTGATCGACGTCGACTACGGCGGCACCGACCTGGCCGACGTGGCCGCGCACACCGGGATGACCGAGCGCGAGGTCGTCGCCGCACACACCGGCGCTGCCTGGACCGTCGCCTTCTGCGGGTTCGCCCCCGGCTTCGGCTACATGGTCGGCGACGACCCGAGGCTGCGGGTGCCGCGCCGCGGCGAGTCCCGCACCCGCGTCCCGGCCGGCGCGGTCGCCCTGGCCGGCGGGTTCGCCGGCGTCTACCCGCGCAGTTCCCCCGGCGGCTGGCAGATCATCGGCTCCACCGACGCCGTCGTCTGGGACCTCGACCGCGACCCGCCCGGACTCCTCGCCCCCGGCACGCGGGTGCGCTTCCGCGAGCGGACCTAGAGCGTGCCGGTCGGGCAACCGTCCTGCTGCGCACCGCCCGGTAGCCCTCGCCGGCCGTGCGGCGGGTGCACCGCCGGCACCGCTCGCGGCCAACGCCGCCTACCCGGCGCGTCCTAACCCAGCCCGCCCCGAGCCCCCTGTACGACCACGACGGATCCGCAGCCCGCACTGCGCCGCCCGGCGCTCCCGAGCGCGGAATCCAGCATCACGACCGAGCATGGAGCCATGACACACACGACGACCGCCGCACTGGAGGTGGTGGCCCCCGGACCCTTCGCCACCGTGCAGGACGCGGGCCGGGCGGGCCTCGCGGCGCTGGGCGTCGGTGCGTCCGGCGCCGCCGACCGGGACTCGCACCGGCTCGCCAACCGCCTCCTCGGCAACCCGGAGGAGGCAGCCGCAGTGGAGGCCGTCCTCGGCGGGCTCGCCGTCCGCGCCCGCGGACCGCAGACGGTGGCGGTGACCGGGGCCCCGGCCCCGGTCCGGATCACCAGCCGGGACGGCGCCGTGCGCGGCGGCGCGGCCGACACGGTCCTGCACCTGCGCGACGGCGACGAGCTGCGGATCGGCACACCCGACCGCGGCATGCGCAGCTACCTCGCCGTCCGCGGCGGGCTCGCCGCCGCCGCGGTCCTCGGCTCGGCCAGCACCGACGTCCTGGCCGGCCTCGGCCCCGCCCCGCTCGCCGCCGGCGACGTGCTGGCCGTGGGGGCGCCGCCCGCCCGGTTCCCGGCCGTCGACGCGGCCCCCACGCCTCCGTGGGCCGCCGGGCCCGCGGAGCTGCGCGTGCACCTGGGCCCGCGGGACACCTGGTTCCGGGCGGAAGCTGTGCAGGCGCTGCTCACCGAGGAGTTCACCGTCACCCCGCGCAGCGACCGGGTCGGCATGCGCCTCGACGGGCCGGCGCTGCCGCGCGCCGTCGACGGTGAGCTGCCCACCGAGGGCATGGTCGCCGGGGCGCTGCAGGTGCCGCCGGACGGCAACCCCGTCCTCTTCCTCGCCGACCACCCGGTGACCGGCGGATACCCGGTCATCGCCGTGGTCCGCAGCACCGACCTGCCCCGCGCCGCCCAGCTCCGGCCCGGCGACCGGATCCGCTTCGCGCCGGCCGCGGCGGGGACCGGGGAACGCAGCGCCTAGGACGGCCCCGCCCGTCCGGCCGGTACCGCAGCGGCCCGCATGCCGGTCCGCCCTTCGTGAACCAGGAGGCCCCACCATGAGCGACCGCACCACCGGAGCCGGCCGTGCCCCGGAGGCGCCGGCGGACCCCGCCGCGCTGGCGCCCGCCGGCGCCCGCGCCCTGTTCCGCGCCGGGCTGCGCGCGCCCACCGCCGGATACAGCGCCGGATATGCGCAGGCCAACCTCATCGCGCTCCCGCGCGACCTGGCCTACGACTTCCTGCTCTACGCCCAGCGCAACCCGAAGTCGTGCCCGGTGCTGGACGTCGCCGAGGCCGGCGAGACCTCCGCGTCGCTGTTCGCCGGCGACCTGCGCACCGACCTGCCCGCCTACCGCGTCTACGAGCACGGCGAGCTCACCGCGGAGACCGGCGATGTGCGCGACGTGTGGCGGGACGACCTCGTCGCGTTCCTCATCGGCTGCAGCTTCACCTTCGAGACGCCGCTGCTGGAGGCGGGCGTGCCGGTGCGGCACATCGAGAACGGCACCAACGTGCCGATGTATGCGACGAACACGGACTGCCGCCCCGCAGGCCGGCTCCACGGCCCGCTGGTGGTGTCGATGCGGCCGATCCCCGCCGGCCAGGTGGCCGACGCGGTGCGGATCACCTCGCGCTACCCGGCCGTGCACGGCGCGCCGGTGCACGTCGGCGACCCGGCCGCGCTCGGCATCGCCGACCTCGACCGGCCCGACTTCGGCGATGCGCCGGACCTGCGCCCCGGCGAGGTCCCGGTCTTCTGGGCCTGCGGCGTCACCCCGCAGGCGGCCGTCATGGCGTCGGCCCCCTCCTTCGCCATCGCCCACGCGCCCGGCCACATGGCCGTCACCGACGCGAGGGACGCCGCCTACCAGGTCCCCTGACCCGCGCTCTCCGGCACCGCCCGCCGCCGAGCGGAAAGCGCCGGAACGGCTTCGGAGCAGGCCCGTGCGACGCTCGCCGCGGCCTCCGGGGACCGGGGACGGTGGGCCGCCTTTTGTCTCCGGAGGCCCCGGCCTGTGCTGCCTGCCAGGCTCGGCTGCTGCGGCGGCCGGTCTCCGGGGCCCGCGCTCGCTGCTGCCCGGAAGCAGGGCGTGCCGAGGGGGCGGCCGCGCTCCGGACCGCCGGCCCCTCCGCGAAGGACCCGGGGCGGCGAAGGGCCGAGATGCGGCGCAGACCTGCCGCGGTGCGGTCCGCTGCCCGCTGTGCTGCTCCGCGGGGGCGGGGGGCGCCTCCGGCGTGCCCGGGACCGCTGCCGGGAGATCGGTGAACCCGCTGCGCACACGGGAGCGAAGGTGGTGCCGGGCTGACTGCGCCAGCGGATCGCGGCGCTGAACGCCCTGAAATGGCACAACTGGCTGATCGATACTCCGGTCGAGCGGTCACTGACCGCTGACGGCCACTGACCACGGCACACATTCCCAGCAGCGGTCTGGGGCGTGTTGGGTGGGCACCTGTCCTGCTGCTTCTCGCCGGGCGCGCCCCTCGCTGCGTTCTCCTCTCCTTGACAGGGAAAACCAGCCCTGACTCCTTCGTCGGCCGTGCGACGGGTGCACCTCCGACACCGCTCGCGACGAACGCCATCCGCCCAACACGCCCTGGGGCCCGCGCGGCGGCCGCCGGGGAGCGGGCGCGGGCTGCGGTGCACCGCGGAGCTCTCGGCGGGACCGTCAGTCTGCTCTGCTGCGGTAGCCGCTGGCCTGCTGCGCGGTGCGCGCCGCGCAGCAGGGGCGGGGGAGGCCCGCGTGGGCCGCGTCTCGCGGAGCTCTCCGCGGGAGGGCGCGGCCGCCCCGACCTCCGCCGCGCACCCGCCCGCAGCCGGCCCGCCGGCGCGCGGCCGAGGAGGACGCGGCGGCGGGGGAGCGCGCCGCTACTCCCCGGCCGCGCCGGGCTGCGGGGTGAGGGCGATCGCGGGGCTGTCTGCGGGAAGGACGGCGCGGGCGCCGTCGTTGTCGGCCGCGAACGCCCAGGCGACGTCGGCGCGCGGGCCGTCCAGGGTGAGCGTGGCCAGGCCGTTGTCGAACCACGGGCCGTGGTCCAGGCCCCACGCCAGCGGAGACGGGGCCACCCGGGCCAGCCGGGCGAGGATCGACGTCGGCAGCCGCGCCAGCGCTCCGCCGGACAGCCGGGCCGCCCAGCGTAGCGGCCCCCGCAGCCGGTTGCACAGCGGCGACGCAGTGATCTGGGCGATGGTGCTGTGCGGCCGGAGGGCGGCGCCGTCCGCCGGCTCCGCCCGGGCCAGGTAGTGGAAGTGCACGTCGCCGGAGAGGAACAGCACCGTGGACGGCGCCGCCCCCCGCTCGCCGCGCGCGGTCGCCAGCACGGCGTGCGCCACCGCGTCCTGGGACGCGCGGAACGCCGACCAGTGCTCCAGGTCCACCGCCCGGCGCAGCTTCTCGCCGGCCGGCCGCGCCCGCTGCCCCCAGGCGCCCGCGCAGACCGCCTCGTCCCAGCCCTCCAGATGGTGCACGCCGCGCGGCAGCAGGAACGGCAGGGTCGAGGCCACCAGCAGGTGCTCGGTGCCGCCGCGCAGCCGCTCAGCCAGCCAGTCGGCGCCGCGCCGGCCGGTGATGGAGCGGTCGGTGTCGTCGGCGACGTCGCGCGAGGCGCGCGCATCCACCATCAGCAGCCGGGCGCCGGGCAGGTCGTGCGCGTGGCTCCAGAGCCGGCTCTGCGGATCCTGGTGGGCGCGCCCGGCCATCGCGTCGACCAGCCCGCCCGCGTCGCGCCCCTCCGCAGCGGCCGCGGCGACCTCGGCGAACAGCGGATCGGCGGCGCGCTCCCCGCCGGTCAGATTGCCCAGGTGCTGGTAGACCCAGTAGGCGCCCAGAGCCGAGGTGATCCGCCGCTGCCACCACGGCTCCGCCGCCATGTCGCCGCGCCACGCGCCGGAGGTGTTCCAGTCGTCGCGCACGTCGTGGTCGTCGAAGAGCATCAGCGACGGCACCGTCGACAGCAGCCAGCGCACGTCCGGGTCGGTCCACGCCTGCCGGTACAGCTCGGCGTACTCGTCGAAGAAGACGACCTCGTCCTCCGGCGGGCGGGCGCTGGCCCGCTCCGGCGCCGCCGCGCGCGCCGTGCGCAGGAAGTCCTTCATCGGCGGCTGGAGCTCGTCGGCGTACACCTGGTCGCCGATGAGCAGCAGCGCGTGCGGCTCGGCGCCCTCCCCGCCGCCGGCGGCGCGCTGCCCGGCCAAGCGCAGCGCATAGGCGCGCAGGGCGTCCGGCCCGTAGGCGGCCGCGGCGCCGGGGGAGTGGTCGGTGGGGGTGCGGCAGGAGCCGAACGCCAGCCGCAGCGGCCCCGGGCCCAGGGTGTGGATGACGCTGGGCGGATGCGGCGTGCCCGGCAGCGGCCAGACGCGGGCGCCGTCCACCTCCACGGTGTACGGCGTGGCCGAATCCGGCGCGAGGCCGGTCAGTTCGCACAGAGCGTAGTGGTGGCCGTGCACGGCCACCGTGCCGGCCGCGGCGAGCTGCGTGCCGCTTTCGGCGTGGGACACGGTGACGGTGCCGGCCGCGTCCGTTTCCACCCAGACCGCGGCCGTGGTCGCGGTGGTCTTGCGCAGGAGCGGGCCCAGCCGCAGCGTCACGCGCGCCTCCCGTTTCGTCGCGCGGCCGCAGCCGCGGAGCCGATGCTGTCCCGTGGCGAGTATGGACCGGGCGCGGCGGCCGCGCCACGTCCGCTTAGGGACCTGTGGACCGGATCCGACGCACCGGGGGTTCGCGGGGCTCCCGGGTGGGTAACCGTTGCCGCATGCGGACAACTGAACTGGACCTCCGCACGGGGGACCGGGAGGCGGTGGTGGACATCACCGGCGAGTGCCGGTCGTTCACCGCGGAAGCGGGCGGAGACGGGCTGCTGAACGTCTTCGTCCCGCACGCCACGGCCGGCGTGGCGATCCTCGAACTGGGCGCCGGATCCGACGACGACCTGCTTGCCGCGCTGCGCGACCTGCTGCCCGCCGACGACCGGTGGCAGCACCGGCACGGCTCCCGCGGCCACGGCCGATCGCACGTCATGCCGGCCCTGATCGCGCCCTACGCCACCGTGCCCGTGCTCGGCGGCGCGCCGGCGCTGGGCACCTGGCAGTCGGTGGCCGTCGTCGACCTCAACGTCGACAATCCGCGGCGCACCGTGCGGCTGTCCTTCGTGCCCGGAGGCGGTTGAGCGCGGTGCGGTTCCGGGTGCAGCCCAAGGGCGCGAGTATGGAGGGCGGGGCCGTCCGTGCAGCGCGCGTTGACGGATCAGGCCCCCAGCGTGTGAACTTAGCCAGCAAAGACGCGGGTACGACCCAGATGGACGACCTGCGCGGACCAACGACAACGATGCTGAAGAGGAGGACTTCCGTGAGCGCGACCGCGGGCCAGGCGCAAGGTGAGAAAGCCCTGGCCGAACGGCTCGGTTTCAAGCCGGGTCAGGTGGTGCAGGAGTTCGGCTACGACGACGATGTGGACGAGGCGCTCCGCACGTCGATTGCCGAGACCACCGGCGATGAACTGGTCGACGAGGGCGACGACGGCATTTTCGACGCCGCCCTGCTGTGGTGGCGGAGCGACGAGGAGGACGACCTCACCGACGCCCTGGTGGACGTGCTGTCGTCCGTCGAGGGCGGGGGCGCCATCCTCGTGCTGACACCCAAGCCGGGCCGGGACGGCCACGTCGCGCCCAGCGACGTCGCCGAGGCGGCTTCGACCGCGGGCCTGTCGCAGACCAGCGCCGTGAGCGCCGGTTCCGACTGGGCCGGCACCAGGCTGGTGACGCCCAAGGTGAAGCACTGACCCGCGCCGGACACGCCCCTGTCCCCGACGGTCGTACCCGGGGGTCCGAGGGCTGCACAGCGCTGCCCTAGGCTGGCCGTGCGGGGCGCCCTGCCCGCCGTGGGCGGAGGGCGCCCCGCACGGTGTACCCCATCACCCGAAGGGACTTCCCATGCCGATCGAGACCGGGCAGCCCGCCCCGGACTTCGCCCTGTCCGACCAGCACGGCCAGACGGTCCGGCTGTCGGACTTCCGCGGCCGCAAGAACGTGGTCGTGGTGTTCTACCCGCTCGCCTTCTCCGGCGTCTGCGAGGGCGAGCTCTGCTCCATCCGGGACAGCATCGCCGACTTCCGCACCGAGGACACCGAGCTGCTGTCCATCTCCGTCGACTCCATGTATGCCCACCGCACGTGGGCCGACCAGGAGAGCCTCGACTACCCGCTGCTGTCCGACTTCTGGCCGCACGGCGAAGTCGCCCAGGCCTACGGCGTCTTCGACGAGGACAAGGGCGTCGCCCTCCGCGGCACCTTCCTGATCGACCGCGAAGGCACCGTCCGCTGGCGCGTCGTCAACCCCATCTCCGAGGCCCGCGACCTCGACGCCTACCGCAAGGCACTGGCCGACCTGGCCTGACCGCCGGGGGCGGCCACCGCCGCGTCGCCCCCATCCCCCCGACCCGGTACCATTTCCCGGTGCGGGCGCATAGCTCAGCTGGCAGAGCACTCGGCTTACAACCGAAAGGTCACAGGTTCGACCCCTGTTGCGCCCACCCTCCCCCGAACACGCGAAAAGCCCCGCCACCTGGAGAAACAGGCGGCGGGGCTTCGTCGTGGGTCGGTGGTTGTCGGTGGCGGGCTGGGGTTGGCGGCGGGTTCCTGCGCCAAATACGCGCCAAAGTTCTTCGGGGCCGTTCCTGACTGCCCGTCTCGTCAGTGAGCGCCGGGAGATCGTGCGCATCGCCCGGTCGTCCTCGCCGGCGGTGCACTTGGCGTAGATGTGCTTCGGCACGGCCACGCTGTGGCGGCGACGGGGGATCGCTGGTGCCGGTGTTGGTGAAGGCTGGCAGCGCGTCGGGGCTGACCGACTCGGTAGGGCCGGCTCCACTCGTCATGGACGGCAGGCGCACCGTCGTCGCCGGTGCTGCGTGACCGCTTCCTCGGGGGCAGACCTGAGTTGTGCGGGGCGGTCAGAGGGGCTTCTCGAAGACGACGCGGTCGAGGTCGGCGCCGTCGTAGCCGGGGATCGGGGCGGTGGCGGTGAAACCGATCGCCTGGTGGAAGGCGATGGAGCGGGTGTTCACCGGCGAGGTGATGGCCTTGGCCCTGGTGCGCCCGGCCTGGCGGGCCATCGTGAAGAAGCGGTCGTAGAGGTCGCGCCCCAGACCGGTCCGGCGGAGCCGCGGGTGGACGCCGGTGAAGTGGATGTAGGCGCAGTCCGGGGCCGCGGGGGAGAGGAAGCCGATGACGAAGCCGGCCAGCGGCGTCTCCGGGGTCGAGGCGACGAGGCTGGTGTCGTGGAAGTGGTCGAGGAACAGGCGGGTGAGATCCCGTGAGGCGGGCCGCCCCCACCAGTCGTCGACCACGGCGATGATGGCGTCGAAATCGCCGGGCTGCGCTGCGCGGACGGTGTATGCCGGGTGCAGGTGGGACACGCTCGCTCCTTGGGCCGTCGCCGGTGGTCCAGTGCCGACTGGACATCGTGGCATGCGGTTCCCGGCAGCGCGAAGCCCCGCCGCCCGGAGGATCAGGCGGCGGGGCTTCGCGGGTGTTCAGGGAGCGGCCGGCTACTTGGCCCGGGCGAGTTCGGCGGCCTCGTCGAACTCCCGCTGGATGTCAGCGCTCGGGCGGTAGGTGGCGAGGCTGACGGCGATGGCGACCGCGAGGTTGGCGGCGAAGCCCGGGATGATCTCGTACAGGTCCGTGCCGAAGACGGCGGGGCCGAAGTTGGACCAGAGGATGACGGTGACGGCGCCGGTGACCATGCCCGCCAGGGCGCCCCAGTTGGTGAGCTTGCGCCAGAACAGACTCAGCAGGATGGCCGGGCCGAAGGAGGCACCGAAGCCGGCCCAGGCGAAGGCGACGAGCTGGAGGATCGTCTCGCCCGGGTCCAGGGCGAGGACGGTGGCCAGCACCGCGACGGCGAGGACGCACACGCGGCCGAGCCGCAGCAGGGTGCGCTCGGAGGTGCTGCGGCCGAACACCTTGTAGAGGTCTTCGACGAAGGCCGAGGAGCAGACCACCAGCTGGCTCGACACGGTGCTCATGATCGCCGCGAGGACGGCCGCGAACACGAAGCCGACCAGGAGCGGGTGCATCAGGATCTGCGACAGCGCCAGGACGACGTGTTCGGGGTTGCCCAGCTCCAGGCCGGAGTTGTGGAAGTAGGCGATGCCGATCAGACCGCAGGAGACCGCGCCGACCAGGGAGACGGCCATCCACGAGATGCCGATCCGGCGGGCGGCGCGGGCGGAGGCGGGGTTGCGCATCGCCATGAACCGGACGATGACGTGCGGCTGGCCGAAGTAGCCCAGGCCCCAGGCGAGCGACGAGATGACGCCGACCGCCACGCCGGCGGTGAGGCCGCCGCCGAAGAACGACAGCCGCTCGGGGTCGATGGCGCGGATGGCCTCGGTGGTGTCGCCGATGCCGCCGACGGCGAAGAGCGCGATCATCGGAACGATCAGCAGGGCCAGGAGCATCATGGTGCCCTGGACGACGTCGGTGAGCGAGGCGCCGAGGAAGCCGCCGATGAGCGTGTAGACGAGAGTGACGGCAGCGACGATCAGCATGCCGGTCAGGTAGGGGGTGTCGAAGGCGAGGACGAAGAACTCGCCGCCGGCGACCAGCATCGAGGAGACGTAGAAGGTGAAGAACACCAGCAGGATGCCGCCGGAGGCCACGCGCAGCGCACGCGAACGGTCGCGCAGCCGGTTCTCGAAGAAGCTCGGCAGGGTGATGGAGTTCTGGGCGACCTCGGTGTAGGAGCGCAGCCGCGGCGCGACGAAGCGCCAGTTCAGGTAGGCGCCGATCGTCAGTCCGATGGCGATCCACGCCTCGATCAGGCCGACCGCGTAGATTGCGCCGGGCAGGCCCATCATCAGCCAGCCGGACATGTCCGAGGCGCCCGCGCTCAGCGCCGCCGCCCACGACGGCAGGTTGCGCCCCGCGAGCATATAGCCCTCGTGATCATGGGTCTTCCGGTAGGCGTAGAGCCCGATGGCGACCATGACGGCGAAGTACAGGACGAGCGCGGTGATCTGGAAACTCTGGTCGGACATGGGATCCTCTTCGTGCCGTGGCCGCGTGCTGTCGGGGGAGGGGACGCGGTGGGCAATCCACCGCCCGGTGCCTGCACTGCCCCGCGGCCGCGGACCGAGTACGGGCACTCGTGCGCAGGCCGCCGGTGCGGCCGAGGGGACGACGCATCCGCCGGTGGCTGCCTGCATTGCACGGTCGTCCGCTGGATGGTTCCTATCACATTCCGTGACAGAACCACACTTCGCAACAAATCGGAACTAGTGCGACAAAGCAGGCGCAATCCTGCGACGGGTCAGCGCGTGCCCCTCCCCGCGCGGGCGGCGCGGAAGTGCCCATCGCCCCGCCGGGCGGGGCCGGGCAGCAGGCGAGGGCAGCCCGATGAGGGCCGGGGCGGCAGCCGCCCCGGCCGTGAGCGCTACGTGGCCTTGCGGAGGGTCTGGTGCTGGCGGCCCAGGCCGGCGATTTCGAGTTCGAGGGAGTCGTCGGGGGCGAGGTAGGGGAAGCGGCCGGACATGGCGACGCCCTCCGGGGTGCCGGTGAGGACGAGGTCGCCCGGGTCGAGGACCATGACGCGGCTGAGGCGGCGGACGAGTTCGGCGGCGCCCACGATCATGTCGGCCGTCGTCGAGTCCTGGCGCGGCTCGCCGTTCACCCAGGAGCGCAGCTGCAGCGCGCCGGGCGGGGCCGGAAGGTCGGCCGCCGGCACCAGCCGCGGACCGGTCGGGGTGAACGTCTCGCAGCTCTTGCCCTTCGACCACTGGCCGCCGGAGGCGTCCAGCTGCAGGTACCGCTCCGACACGTCGTTGGCGACCGTGTAGCCGGCGATGTGCGCCGCCGCCTCCTCCGCCGACTCCAGGTAGCGGGCCCGGCGGCCGATCACCACCGCCAGCTCCACCTCCCAGTCGACCTTCTCCGCACCCGGCGGGATCAGCACGTCGTCGTCGGGGCCGACCACCGTGTTGGGGTGCTTGAAGAACAGCGGCGGGTCGGCCGGCGGCGGCGAGCCCGACTCGGCCGCGTGCGCGGCGTAGTTCATGCCGATGCACACCACCGCGCCGGGCCGCGCGATGGGCGGGCCGGTGCGCGCCCCCTCCGCGCCGGCGAGCAGCGGCAGCTCGCCGCCCTCGACCGCGGAGCGCACCCGCGCGAACGGGGCGCCTGCGCCGTCGAAGCAGGACTCGAAGAATGCGGCGTCGATGTCGGTGGTGAGCGGCCGCAGGTCGCGGATCGCGCCATCGGCGCCGATGGCGGCCGGCGTCTCGGCGCCGGGCTCGCCCAGTCGGACGAAGTGCACGGGTTCTCCTCCACTGCTGGGTCGGTTCGGTGGCTGGTTGTGCTGAGGCGCGCGGATGGGGCGGTCGCCCCGGCTCACTCCGCCGCCTCGTCCTGGATGCGTTCGTAGAGGCCGTTCCACTCGGGGTGCAGGACCGGCAGTTCGGCGCGGGCCTTGGCGGCGAACGCGGCGGTGTCGACGTCCTCGACGACCTCCGGGCTGTCTGCCGCCCGCCAGTCGGCCAGGATGGACTCCTCCTGCTCGGTGATGCAGTCCTGCACCTCGGGGACGGCCGCGGTGAAGGCGGCGTCCAGCGCCTCCTGCTGCCCGGGTGCGAGCCGCTGGTAGGCGGGCTCCGCGATCACCGGCATGACCCCCTGCACGATGTGCCCGGTCAGCGACACGTACGACTGGACCTCGTCGAAGCGCATGGTGCGGATGGTCGGGATCGGGTTCTCCTGGGCGTCGATCACGCCCTGCTGCAGGCCCAGGTACGCCTCGCCCAGCGCCATCGGGGTGGCGGTGCCGCTCATCACCTCCGTGTTGGAGAGGTAGACCGGAGCACTGGGCACCCGGATCTTGCTGCCGGCGAGGTCGCCGGGTCCGCGGACCGGATGGCTGGCGGTGGTGTGCCGGGTGCCGTAGTACCAGGAGGCGGGCACCCGCAGCCCGGCCTCCTCGCGCAGCCCTTCCCACACCTGTGCGCCGATCGGGCCGTTGGTGACGGCGTCGAAGTGTGCGACGTCGCGGAATGCGTAGGCGGAGTCGAAGACGGCGGCCGGCGGGTACCAGGTGCCGAAGAACGCCGGACCGGCGATGGTCATGTCGAGGCTGCCGGTGCGCAGCAGCTGCAGCGCCTGCTCCTCGTTGCCGAGCTGGGCCGAGGGGAACGCCTGCAGGTCGATGCCGTGGTCGGCGAGCCGCTCGCGGACCGGTTCGACGCCGCAGGTGTGGGCCGGGTGGGCGGGGTCGTAGACGTGCGACAGCCGCAGCACGGTGCCGCCCGCGGCGCGCACCGGCTCGGGCACGGCGGCGGGGTCGGGCGGGTGCCCCACGCAGCCCGCCGCCAGCAGCACCGCGGCGGCCGATGCGAGGGCGCGGCGCAGCACGGTTACCATCTGCATCGGCGCCTCCTCCGGTGGGCGGGGCGGCGGGGTCCGCCGCTCCGTACGGGGGCGGGGGATGCCTGCCCGGCAGCCCCCGACTGCCCGCTGCGGACGCCGTCCACCGCGAACGCCCTAGGGTGAACAGCACTATGGTGAACCGGACCGGGGAACGACAGGCGGAGCCGGCGGAGCAGCGGGCAGAGCCGGCGGCCGAGAGCGGCCGGTCGCTGTCGCCGGCCGTGACCCGCGCCGCCGCAGTGCTCGACCTGCTCGCGGAGCGGCGCGGCAGCGCGCTGGGGCTGGCGGAGATCGCGCGCAGCCTCGGGCTCGCCAAGTCCTCGGTCTCCAACATCTGCGGCGCGCTGGTCGACGCCGGGCTGCTGCGCCGGCTCCCCGAGGGCTACGTGCTGGGCCACCGGCTGGTGGCCTACGCCGAGGCGTACCTGTCCGGGGTGGACGTGGTCCGCGAGTTCCACGACGCGTGCCGGGACAGCCCCGGCGCCGACGGTGAGACGGTGCAGCTCGCGGTGCTCAGCGCGGTGAGCGCGGAGGTGGTCTACCTGGCGCGGCGCGACGGCCGCCACCCGGTGGTGCTCGCCTCGCAGGTCGGCCGCCCGCTGCCGGCCACCACGACGGCGACCGGCAAGGCGCTGCTGGCCGAGCTCGGCCCGGAGGAGCTGCGCGCCCGGCTCGGCGCGGGTGCGCTGCCGGTGCTCACCCCGCGCTCGCTCACCGACCCCGCCGCGCTGGCGGAGGAGCTCGGGCGCATCCGCGAGCGCGGGTACGCGGTGGACGACGGGGAGACCCTGGAAGGCCTGTTCTGCATCGCCGCCACGGTCCCCGGGACGGCGCAGCGCGGCCAGCCGGCCGCGGTCAGCTTCACCGGGCTCGCCGCGGCCGCGGGGGACACCGAGGCGCGCGCCGCCCGGCTGCGCGCGCTCGCCGCCGGCCTCGGCGCCCGGATGGGCGGCGCGCCCGCGCCGCGCTGACCCGCTCACGCGTACCCCAGCAGTCCCGGGAGCCAGAGGCTCACCGCCGGGATGAAGGTGACGATCACCAGGCAGAGGCCGAGCGGCGCCAGCACCCCCAGCATGCTGCGGGCGACCCGGTGGACGGGCAGCCCGGTCACCGTGCTCAGCACGAACACGACCAGGCCGATCGGCGGGGTCAGCAGGCCGACCATGAAGTTGAGGATCATGAAGACGCCGAGGTGCAGCGGGTCGATGCCGAAGGCGCCGGTCACCGGAAGCAGCACCGGGGCCATGACGAGGATGGCGGCGGTCGGCTCCAGCACCATGCCGACCAGCAGCATCAGCACGTTGGCCAGGATGAGCAGCACGATCGGGCTGTCGGTGGCGGTGGCCAGCGAGGCGGCCACCTGCTGCGGCACCTGCTCCCGGGTGAGGACCCAGCCGAACAGGGAGGCCGCGCCGACGATGAGCATGATCGAGGCCGTGGTCTCCGCGCTGGAGAGCACCATGCGGTACAGGCCGCGCACGGTGAGCCGCCGGTAGACCGCGGCGAGCACCAGCACGTAGACGACCGCGACCGCCGCGGCCTCGGTCGGCGTGAACAGGCCGCTGAGAATGCCGCCGAGGATGATCACCGGCGCGAACAGCGGCAGCAGCGCGGAGCGGACGGCGGCGGCCTTCTGCGCGCGGGTGGTGCGCACCGGGTCGGCCGCCGGCTCCGTGCGGACCCGCACGAAGACGGTCGCGCACAGCATGGCGAACACCAGCAGCGCCGGCAGGATGCCCGCCACGAACAGTGCGCCGACCGACACCCCGGCGGTGGTGGCGTAGATGATGGCCGGGATGCTCGGCGGCATGATCCCGCCGATCAGCGAGGACGCGCCGGAGATCCCGACCGAGAAGCGCTCGCTGTAGCCGCGGCGGGTCATCTCGGCGACCTGGATCCGGCCGAGCGCGGACACGTCGGCGATCGCCGCGCCGCTCATCCAGGAGAACACCAGGCTGGCGCCCACGTTGGCGTAGCCGAGGTTGCCGCGCACCCGGTCGAGCAGCACCTCGCCGGCGGAGAAGAGCCGGTCGGTCACCCCCGCGGCCATCGCCGCCGCGCCGGTGAGGATGAACAGGGGGACGGCCAGCAGCGGGAACACGTCGACGCCGGCGGCGATCCGGAGCACCGCGGCGGAGACCGAGGCGTCCGGGACCAGGACGAGGTAGACCATGCTGGGCGCGGCCAGCGCGAAGGCCACCGGGACGCGGGCCAGCATGAGCACCAGCACGCCGGCGACGAGCAGGGCGGCCGCCACCTCAGGCCCCTTCCGCGAGGGCGCGGTCGTCGCGCAGCGTCTCCGGGTGGCGCCAGACGACGGCGGAGTTCAGCGCCGCGTGCAGGCAGACCAGCCCGAACCCGGGGACTCCGGAGCCGTAGACCCAGGCCAGCGAGGCGCCGGCGGCCGGTGAGGCCACCCCCGCCAGGGCGGTGGCCACCTGCCAGGACAGCACGGCCAGCGTGCCGGCCACGGCCATCACCGCGAGGTTGGCGCCGATCTCCAGCACTGCGGTGCCGCGCGGCCCCAGGGCGCGGCTGAAGACGCGGGCGGTGATGTGCCGGCGCCGCGCCATGACCAGGCCGGACCCGACCAGGGTGAGCCAGATGAGGGCATAGCGTGCGACCTCCTCGGTCCACACCAGGGGAGCGGCGAGCACGTAGCGGCTCACCACCTGGAACAGGACCAGGGTGAAGACGGCGCCGAGCAGGGCGACGGCGGCGGCGCGCTCGGCGTGCATCAGCGCACGCAGCGCGCGGGAGCGCTGCTCCAGGTACTCCTGCGGTTCGGGAGGGTCGTCGGCCGCTCCGGCCGCTCCGGCCGGTGCACGGCCGGCGGGCGGACCGGGCGGGGGGCCGGGGGGCCGTTCAGGGGGCTGCGCGGTCATGGGGAACCGCCCTCGGTCGGTGGGGCGTCGGCGGCGAGCGGCTGGTGTTCAGTATGTGGAACGCCGGGCAGCATTCTGGCGTGTTCTGCACAGGACGGTAAGCAGCCGATGTGACTCAGGTCAAGCCCGTGTTACGTTCACCACCATGGCCGACGTTCAGCATGCTGCACGCCCATCGGACGACGACCCCGGGCCCGCGCAGACCCGCACCCCCGGTCCCCGCCCCGAGCCCCCCGCCCGCGTCGCCCTGTTCGGCGGCTGCATCAGCGACGCAGCCGCCCCCGGCCCCCTCCGCGCCGCGGCCGCCGTGCTCGCCCGGATGGGGGTGCGCGCCACGGCTCCCGCCGCGCAGAGCTGCTGCGGCCAGCCCGCGCTGAACAGCGGGCACCCCCGCCCCGCCGCCGCGCTCGCCCGGCACTGGGTGCGCACCTTCGAGCGCTATCCGGCCGTCGTCTCGGTCTCCGGATCCTGCACCGCGACCGCCGTCCACCACTACCCCCGCCTGCTCACCGGCGGCTGGCGCTCCCGCGCCGCGGCGGTCCTGGAGCGCACCTGGGAGTTCACCAGGTTCGTCGCCGACTACGGCGCAGCACTGCCGGCCCGGGCGCAGCCCGGCCCGGGCGGGGAGCCCGCCACCGCCTGCTACCACGACTCCTGCCACATGCTGCGCACCCTCGGCGAGCGGGCGGCGCCGCGCACCGTCCTGGACCGCATCGGCGGCCTGGAGCTGCGCGAGATGGAGGACCCCGACATCTGCTGCGGCTTCGGCGGCACCTTCGCGGTGAAGTTCCCCGAGGTCTCGACCGCCATGGCCGACCGCAAACTCGACCAGGCCGCGCGCACCGGCGCCGGCGACCTGGTCTCGGCCGACGCCGGCTGCCTCCTCCACCTCCAGGCCCGCGCCGCCCGCCGCGGCGGCACCGGGCAGCGACACCTGCACGTCGCCGAGGTGCTCGCCGCCGCGCTGGACGGCGGCCCCGGCGGCGCAGGGGAGGGACGGTGAGCGCCGCGCGCGGAAACCCGCGCCGGTCCAGTGCCCTGCGCGGCAGCGAGGCGGTGCCGCTGCGCCGCCCGGAGTGGGCCGCCCCGTCCTACCCGCCGGGCGCGATCCCGCTGCCGGTGCTGGCGGCCGGCGCCCTCTCCGCCCCCGGCGCCGGGGCCACCGCCGACCGGCTCACCGCCCTCGACCGCGCGTGGAACGGCCCGGGCTTCTCGCCCGAAGCCGCAGCGCTGCGCGACCGCGGCGCCGCGATCCGCCGCGAGACACTCGCCGACCTGGAAGGCCACCTGCAGCAGCTGACCGAGTCGGTGGAGCGTGCGGGCGGCCGGGTGCACCGCGCCGCGACCCCGGCCGACGGCCGCGCCGCGATCGGCCGGATCGCCGCCGAGCACGGCGCCCGGCTCGCAGTGAAATCCAAGTCGATGGCCACCGAGGAGCTCGCGCTCAACCCCTACCTCGAGGAGCGCGGGGTCGAGGTGGTGGAGACCGACCTCGGCGAGTACATCGTGCAGCTCGCCGACGAGCGGCCCAGCCACATCATCGCCCCCGCCGCGCACACCTCCCGCCGCGACGTGGTCCAGCTCTTCTCCGACCTGGACGGCGCCGCGGTCCCCGAGGAGCCGGAGGCGCTGACCGCCTTCGCCCGGTCGCGGCTGCGCGCCGACTTCCGCTCCGCGGACCTGGGGATCTCCGGCGTCAACTTCGCCGCGGCCGACACCGGCACCCTCGCGCTCACCACCAACGAGGGCAACGGGCGCATGGTCACCTCGCAGCCGCGCGTGCATATCGCCGTGATGACGGTGGAGAAGGTCATCCCGCGGATGGCCGACCTCGCCGTCCTCTTCCCGCTGCTCGCCCACGCCGCCACCAAGCAGCAGCTCACCGTCTACCAGACCCTGGTCACCGGGCCCCGCCGGGCGGACGAGGCAGACGGCCCCGAGGAGCTGCACCTCGTCATCCTCGACAACGGCCGCACCCGCCTGCCCGGCACCCGCTACGAGGACGTGCTCGCCTGCATCCGGTGCGGCGCCTGCCAGGGGGCCTGCCCGGTCTACCGCACGCTCGGCGGCGGCCACGGATACGGCTCGGTCTACGGCGGCCCGATCGGCGCCGTCCTCAGTCCGCTGCTGGACGACGGCGCCCCGCACGGCGAACTGCCGTTCCTGTCCTCCCTGTGCGGCAAGTGCGCCGACGTCTGCCCGGTCAAGATCCCGCTCCCGGACCTGCTGGTCGACCTGCGCGCCGACTACGAGCAGCGCGCGCCCGGGGCGGCGCTGCGCCGGTCGGGGTGGCGCGCCTGGGCCTGGGCCGGCCGCGGCCGACTCCGGTGGGGTGCGGCGCTGGCCCTGCTGCGCTCCGCCGGCCGGCTGCCCCGCCTCCCGCTGCCCGGCTACGCGGG
>NZ_BAAGXT010000021.1:0-92586 GCF_054779695.1 Nocardiopsis coralliicola
GGCGGCACCCCCGCACACGGCGCCGCACCGCCGCCCTTCGGCCCGACCGGCGGCACCCCCGCGCACGGTGCACCGGCGGAGCCGCCGCACGGCCAGGCTCCGCCTCCGTGGGGCCCGCCCGGACCGCCGCAGGGGCCGCCGCCCGGCCCGCCACTCCCGCCGTGGGGCCCGCCCGGACCCCCGGATCAGGCGTTCTCCGCTGCGGGGGCGCCTCCGCCGCCGCAGCAGGCGCCGCGCAAGAAGAGCCGTGCCCTGCCGATCGCGCTGGGAGTCGGCGGCTGCGGCCTGGTGTTCGTGCTGCTCGCCGCCTTCGGCCTGATCGCGATGATCGCCAACGACGGCGGTCCGCCGGCGGAACCGCTCCCGCCCGCGGAGTCTGCCGAGGGCGAAGGGGAGAACGGCGAAGGCGGCGAGGACGAGGGCGAGAGCGGGGAGGAGGACGGCTCCGACGGCGCGGCGGCCGGCCCGCACTCCACCTACTCCAACGACTGGTACGACGTCGAATACCCGGCGGACTGGGAGGTCTACGAGGACAACCTGGAGGCGGACGATACCGGCATGGTGTCGTTCTACGACCCCTCGACCGAGCGCCGCCTCTCCGTCATGTCCTGGGACAACACCGACGGCTACGGCAGCCTCCGCCAGCTGACGGCCGACGACGAGGACGCCGCCTCCTCCGGCGACTACGAGGACTACGAGACCCTCGCGCTGGAAAGCGTCGGGGCCTCCGAACTCCCCCAGGGGTGGGGGTCGGACCACGACGTCGCGACCGTGGTCAACACCTACGGCGACGACTCCTGGGAGAACCAGGAGCGCTACGTCGCCGAGTACAACGTCGTCGTCGGCAACACGGGCTACGCGCTCGCCCTCAACGTCCCCGAGGACGAAGAGGCCGACTACACCCCCGAGCTGGAGCACTCCCTGAACAGCTGGGTGCTGAAGTAGCCGGGCAGTTGCGCAGCGGTGCCGCCGAGCGCGGAAGGCCATTCCGTCCGCGCCCGGCGGCGCTGTGCTCCGGCCCGTGCCGCGGCGGCGGAGCGGCGCGGACGGGAGAGCCGGTACCCGCCTTTTTCGGCGCGCTTCCCTGCGCTGCGGCCGCCCGTTCCGGAAGCGAGGGGCGGCAGCTGACCGCGTGGCGCTGCACCATCCGGGCCGTGCGGGACGCCCCGGAGCAGCAGCAGGTCGGAGAGCGCCGCGCTCCCCCGGCCGGGCCGTACCTGCTGCTCACCGGGCGGCGCCCTTCGCCGCGGGGATCCCGGCAGCCGCTGCACCGTGCAACGCGGGCGGGCAGGCACGGGCCGGATGTCCGGCTCTCCGGGGCGGCAGCGCGTGACACCGGGGTCGCAGGGCGTCCGATCTGTGCGCAATGATGGGCGCCGCCGGGGAACCTTCTGCCGGGCGGGCCGCGTCCCAACCAGCCGGACGCAGCGGCCCGCAGCGCATCCCCGGTGCCGCGGCTGCCGCCGCAGCAGCCAGCTGCCAGCGTGTCGACCCCCCGAAAGGCCCCTATGCCGACCGACAACGGAACCCGCATCGTCGCCGAGCGCTACCGGTTGGACGGAGAACTCGGGCGCGGCGGAATGGGCACCGTCTGGAGGGCATGGGACACCCAGCTCCAGCGCGCCGTCGCACTGAAGGAGATCTTCCTTCCGCACCGGATGAGCGACCGGGAGCGCGCCGAGGCGCGCGCCCGCGTCTTCCGGGAGGCGCGCACCGCGGCCCGCGTCCCGCACCCCGCGGTCGTCACCATGCACGACGTCTTCGACTTCGAAGACAACCCGTGGGTGGTGATGGAGATCCTCCCCGGCCGGGCCCTCGACGACATCCTCGCCGAAGGGCCGATGCCGGCCGCCGACGTGGCGGCCATGGCCCGCCCGCTCCTGGACGGGCTGCGCGAGGCGCACGCGCGCGGTGTGGTCCACCGGGACATCAAGCCCGGCAACATCATGATCGACGAAGGCGGCCGGGTCGCCATCACCGACTTCGGTATCGCCACCGCCGAAGGCGACACCACGATCACGGGCACCGGCGCGCTGGTCGGCTCGCCGGAGTACATGCCGCCGGAGCGCCTCGAATCCCAGCCGGCCACCCCCGCGGGCGACCTGTGGAGCGTCGGCGTCACCCTCTACGCCGCGCTGGCCGGCACATCCCCGTTCCGGCGCACGACGCTGACCAGCACAATCGCCGCCGTCATCTCGGGGCCGATCGCACCGCTGCCCCAGGCCGGGCCGCTGGAGGAGCTGCTCGCACGGCTGCTGGAGCGCAACCCGGACGAGCGCGCCGACGCCGCATCTGCGCTGCGGATCCTGGACGGCCTGCCGCCGATCTCCGCCCAGGCGGAACCGGTCGAGGCGGCAGAGGACGGCCCGGGCGCTGCCGGAGCCGCTGCGATCGGGACCGCGGGAGCCGGCCTGACCGGAGTCCGCACGCCGGCGGAGGGCAGTCCTGCCGGCGACACCCGCGCCGGCGGTCCCGACGCGGCCTCCGCAGCCGGCGTCCAGCCCGCGGGCAGCACCCCCGCACACGGCGCCGCACCGCCGCCCTTCGGCCCGACCGGCGGCACCCCCGCACACGGCGCGCCGACACCGTTCAGCGGCCCCCCGGAGAGCACCCCGGCGCACGGAGGGCCCGCGCCGTTCGGCGGCCCCGCCGGGGCGCCGACGCACGGCGGGCCGCCGGAAGGACCGCACGGCCCGACACCTTCGTGGGGCCCGCAGAACCCTCTCCCGGGGCCGCAGCCCCCCGGCTTTCCCGGTCCTGTGCACGGTCCGCCTCCCGGATGGCCGGGCCAGGCGCCGCTCTCCGGGCCGGGTGCTCCGCCTCCCGTGCCGCACCAGCAGGCGCCGCGCAAGAAGAACCGCGCGCTTCCGGTCGTTCTGGGCGTGGGCGGGTGCGGCCTGGTCCTCGCACTGATCGCGGTCCTGGGCATCGGCGCCCTCTTCATGGACGGCGGCGGCCCCGGCTCAACAACGCCGGTGGAGCCTTCGGAGGAGGGAACGGCAGGCCAACCGGTCGGATCCCAGGCCCGGTACAGCAACATCTGGTTGGAGTTCGAGCACCCTTCGTCCTGGGATGCCGACGACGGGGAACTGGACTTCTTCGAGATGGGCACCGTGTACTTCAGCGACGCCGAGGCCGAACGCGAGATGTCCGTCAACACCTACGACGCCGCCACCGGTCCCGGGAGCCTGACGCAGCTGGAGAGCGACGAGGAGGACGACGTCTCCCACGGCGGCTTCCAGGACTTCGAGACCCACGAACTGGAGGAGGTCGAGGCGGACCACCTGCCGGACGGCTGGGGCAGCTATGACGTCGCGGTCTTCACCAGGACCTACACCGACGAGGGGTTGTGGGAGCACCCGGGCCGCTACGTCGAGGAGTACAACGTCATCGTCGACGGCACCGGCTACGCGATCGAACTGAACGTCCCCGTCGAGGAGAAGGAGGAGTACACCGAACAGCTGGAGTACTCCCTGCACTCCATGGTGCTGTGGCCGTGACCCCCGGGGCCGGCAGAACCGCGCCCCCGCCCAGCCGCAGCGCCCCCGCCACGCAGCGGGTGGCGCATGCAGGTGCGGACGGCGGTGACCGGTAGCGGACGTGCAGGTGGCCGCATTGGTCCGGGTGCGGGGCGGGCGGGGTGCCGGCGGGTACCACCCGGGCAGGGACTCCTCCCCGGATGCGCCGCCCCTTGAGAGGTCCGCCCATGTCCACCAACGGCCCCCGCCTCCTCGCCGGACGGTACCGGCTGACGGGTGAGCTGGGCCGCGGCGGCATGGGGCGGGTGTGGCGCGCGTGGGACACCGCGCTGGAACGCCACGTCGCCCTCAAGCAGGTGCTGCTTCCGGACGGCGCCGAGGGCGACCGGCCGCAGACGCGGGCGCGCGTGCTGCGCGAGGCGAAGAGCGCCGTGCGGATCGCGCACCGGGCGGTCGTCACCGTGCACGACGTGTTCGACGACGGAGGCGTGCCGTGGGTGGTCATGGAGCTCATCCCGGGCCACCCGCTGTCGGAGCTGATCGCCGGCGGGGCCCTCCCCGCGGACCGGGTCGCCCGGATCGGCGCCGAGCTCCTCGCCGGGTTGCGCGCCGCGCACGGCGCCGGGGTGGTGCACCGCGACATCAAGCCCGCCAACGTGATGGTGGACGGCGACGACCGCGTCGTCATCACCGACTTCGGCATCGCGACCTTCGACGGAGCCGCGACGGTCACCCGGGGCGGCGCCGTGTTCGGTTCGCCGGAGTTCATCGCGCCCGAACGGCTCATGTCGCTGCCGGCCACTCCGGCGGCGGACCTGTGGAGCGCCGGCGTCACGCTGTACGCGGCGGCGGCCGGCCAGTCGCCGTTCCGGCGGCCCGCGATGGCCGCCGTGATCCGTGCTGTGGCGGACGGCCCGATCCCGCCGCTGCCGCAGGGCGGGCCGCTGGGGCGCGCCCTCGCCGCCCTGCTGCAGCGCGACCCGGATGAGCGCCCGACGGCCGATACGGCGCTGCGCATGCTCACTGCCGCTCCGGACGATCCCCTGCCGCGGACGGTCGGGGTGCCGCTCGCGCCGCCCGCTGCCGGCAGTACAGCCCCGGCCGAGCCGGCCGGGCCGGCTGGGCGGCTGACGCCGATGGGCGAGCCGCCGCGGCCCGCCCGTCGGCCAGGAGCCGCTGAAGCGACCGCTGGAGCGCCCGCGGCGCCCGATGCGCGGCCGGATCCATCCGGCGGCGCCGGACAGCGCGAGAGCCGCGCTCCAGGGGCCGGGGCGCCGGGATACCGGCTGCGGGAGCCGGTTGGTCCGGGGCCGGAACCGCCGCTGGGGCCGCGCGAGGCTCCGCGGCCGGCGCCGGCCGCGGAGGAGCCGCCAGAACCGGCGTCCCGTCCGCAGGAGGCCGCTCCCGAGGCGGCGGACGCTCGCAGCGCCGACCGGCCCCAGCAGGGATCTCCGGAGCCTGCGGCTGCGGGCCGTGCGCCGCGGCGCCTGCCGTCGCGCCGGACGCTTGCCGCGGTGTGCGCGGCCGCCGCGGCACTGCTGCTGCTCGCCGCGGGCGGACTGGCGGCGTGGTGGGACCGCGGGGCCGGCCAGCCGGCGGCGCCGGCCTCCGCATCCTCACCGGATGGCAGTGCGACGCCCGCGGAGGTCGAATTGGCGGAGTTCCGCACCGGCGCATTCACGGTGGGCTACCCGGAGGGCTGGTCGGTCTATGACGGCGAGATAGACGAAGACGGCACGGGCCGGGTGTTCTTCGCGTCGCCGTCGGAGGACCACGGGATCTGGGTCAGCGCCTGGGGCGAGGAGGAGGACACGAGCAGCCTGGCGGTACTCGAACGCAGCAACGGGCGCATCAAAGCCGACGGGGACCCGGACGTCGAACGGCTGGCCCGGGTCCCGGAGGAGGAGCTCCCGGCGGGGTGGGACGTCGACGAGGCGTCAGTGACCGAACTGCGGCTCACCAACGGCAGCTGGCCGACGCCGGAGCGCGCCTACACCGAGTGGGCAGCGCTCGCCGGCGGGGAAGTGAGCACGCTGTCCCTGAACGTTCCGGCGGGGACACTCGATGAGCACCGGCCGGTGTTCGACGCGGTGCTGGCGTCGTTCGCCCCCGGCTAGGGACCGGCCGCAGCGGCAGGGCCAGCCCGCATCCCGACACAGCAGCGCCGCCCCTCCCAGCGGCCCGAAGGACGCTGGAAGGGGCGGCGGTGGAGTGCTCAGGAGGGCCTAGTACCAGCCGTTGGCCTGGGAGTGGGCCCACGCCTCGCACGGGGAGCCGTAGCGGTCATCGATGTAGCCGAGGCCCCACTTGATCTGGGTGGCGGGGTTGGACTGCCAGTCGGAGCCGGCCGAGGCCATCTTGGAGCCGGGCAGGGACTGCGGGATGCCATAGGCGCCCGAGCTCGGGTTCTCCGCCTGCGGGTCCCAGCCGCTCTCCTTCTCCCAGAGCGGCTCGAGGCAGCCGGAGAACTGGTCCTCACCCCACCCGAAGTCGCCGAGCATCGCCTTGGCGGTGGCCTTGGGGTCGCCGGAGGGGACCGAGCCGCCGCCGGAAGAGTCGTCCTCTTCGGGCTCCTCTTCCTCCTTCTCCTCCTTGGTGGTGCCGGAGGCGCTGGTGGCGCCGGTCGCGGCCTCCTGGCGCTCCTGGGTCTCCTGGCGCTCCGAGGCGCGCTGGTCGTCGGAGACCTCCTCGACGCCGGCGAAGAACTCCTCGCCGCCCTCAGCGGGCTCGGGCGCCTGCGGCATGGCCGCCGAGCTCGCCTTTTCGGGGGTCAGGCCGGTGTCCGCCAGGGCGGAGACCCCGAAGGCCGTGCCGGCGACGACGGTCGCACATCCGACCGCCGCGGCGGCGCGCAGCGAGATCCGGTTGGTCAGCAAGAATCGCCCTTTCGCCAGTCGCACGCACCCAGTGCGCGCGATCGACTCGTGCCCCGGACTCACGTGGGGGCGGCGGTGGACGCCGCTCTCGCCACGGGGCCGCACTGTGGCACGCGGTCCTGCCGTGCCGGTGTTACGGGGGTGCACTCGGGGGGAGTGCGGTGTGCGGCCCGAGAGCTCACGGAGGCGCTTACTCGGGACGGGGGCCGGACGGCCCTCCGCTTCATCACGGCACCATAACACCAATTGGACGCAAGTCCAGCCCCACGAAACGGCCAACCGGAAGACGATCAAACGCTCCGCTCCGCCCCCGAAGCGTCGGCGCTGGTGAGGGTGACAGGGCTCGGTGGGACGCGCCACTACGGAAGTTTCTGCGGATCCGCGGGGGATCCCGCACGCAGCCCGGCCACCCGGTCACCCGGCAGTGAGCGGTGCGAACGATGTCCCGTCCGAAACCCGCTCCCGCGCTCCGCACGAACCCCCCGTTCGGCCCCGATCCGCCGTGCTCACCGCCGATCCACCGCAATCGGGCGGAACTCCGCTGCTCCCCCGGCGGCATGACCGATCCCACGCTCCTGCGGCGCCGGCGGCGGGCGGCGCACCAGCCGCCCGCCGCGGCAGTGGATCACCCGCGGAACAGGAGGGCGCGGAGTGCAGGTCCGCCCGGCCGGGGAGGCAGCACGAGCCGATCGGGGACGGCGGCCGGGGCTGGCGGCACCGCCGGGGCGAAGTCCGCAGCGCCCGCTGCCGCCGCCCGCGGCGGCCGAGGCGGCGGCTCCGGGACGCATGCTGCGGAAGGAAGCCAGGCCTGCGCAGCACGCGCGGCGCAACCCCCGGAGGGAGCGCCCGGGGGAACTGGGCCGGGCGGCGGCTGCGCGTGCCGGGCCGGGTGCGCGCGCCGCACCCGGCACCCGGTGAACCGCCCAGCCGGGCGCGGGATTGCGGTCGGAGACGCGCACAGCGCGCCTCTACGGCGCTGCGCCGGAGACGGCGGTTTGGACGGCTGCAGCACGCAGAGGCGGGACGGCCGAGCCAGCGCCGCCTTCACAGGCGGAGGACTGCAGCTGGAGTGCCCGAGGGCGACCGCCCGTACTGGCCAGGACCTGGGCGCACCGCGCAGCGGCCCGGCCGCCGCGGGCGGCGGCTTCCGCCGCGCCTGCGCGGAGCGCGGTGCGGCCCGGCCCCGACCGCCCCGCGGGCGGCGAGGGCCGCGGACCGGCTGGGCGGGTCAGTCGAAGAGGTGGACGCCGCACTCGGGCCACTGGCTCTGCCAGTTGCCGCCGACGGCGTCGTAGAGCATCTTGGCGCGGGAGGTCTGCTCGTCGGGCGAGGCTTCGGCGGGCGAGCCGCTGCCGCCGACGGACTCCCAGGTCGCCATGGAGAACTGGTAGAGGCCGTAGTAGCCGCCGGCGGAGTTGACCGCGGTCGGATCGCCGCCGGACTCGCAGTCGGCGAGGCCGCCCCAGTTGAGCGAGTTGGCGTCGGCGCTGCCGTCGGTGGGCGGAGTGCCGCCGCCGGACTCCGACTCCTCCTCTTCTTCCTCTTCCTCCTTCTCGGGGGTGGTCGTCCCCGAGGCGGCGCTCGCGCCGGCGACCTGCTCGCGGCGCTCCTGGGTCTCCTCGCGGTCGGCGGCCCGCTTGTCGTCGGAGACGCCGTCGACCCCGGCGAAAAACTCCTCGCCGTCCGCCGCCGGCTGGGGCTCCGGGACGCCGGCCGCGCTCGCGGCCTTGCCCGGGTCGCCGCCGCTGAAGTAGGCCGTCGCTCCGAAGAGGGTGGCGGCGGTCAGGCCCGCGGCGCCGAGGCCGGCCGCGAGGCGCGGGGAAATGCGGTTCACAAGCACGATTGGGCCTTCCATCGGGAGTGCACGCCGCCCGGCGCGGGACGCGGTATCGGGCCTGTCCGAAACAGGGGGCCGGGGGTTCTCCTACCGGCCCCACCTTGCCGAATGCCCGGCGCCCGGATGAACGGTTTCGCGGTGTGGCGGGTCACAATACCGTCACTGCGGTGGCGGGATCGGGGCGGTCCGCGCCGCGCCCGTACGCTACCGGAACTCCGTCCCCGCAGGGGGACCCGGGTCCGGCGCGTCCGCGTACGGGTGCCGCCGTGCGGTGAGGGCGCCGCACACCCCGCGTCGGCTCGGTCCGCTTCAGCCTCCTCCCACGCCGGCTCCGGTGCGCTGCGCACCGGGTTCCGGTCATCCGCTCCGCGCCGGGCTGCGTGCCGCCGCGGTCAGGGCGCGCCGTCCTCCAGGTCGGTGGACCAGAGCGAATCCCCGTTCTCGTCGCGCAGGTGGACGCTGAACGTACTGCCGTCCGGCGCGATCTCCACCTCGCCGAAGTTCTGGAAGCCCTCCATCGGCGACATGTTGTCCCGCTCCGGCGCGCGGACGTACACCTCCTCCGGGCCGAACGTCGGGTCGAGCTCGTTGGGGCCGAAGGTGCCGGCGTGCAGCGGCCCGGAGACGAACTCCCAGAACGGGGTGAACTCCGACGCGCTTGCCCGGTCCGGCGAGTAGTGGTGGGCGGCGGTGTAGTGCACGTCCGCGGTCAGCCAGACCGCGTTGCGCACGCCGTTGCGGTGCAGCCGGTGCAGGACGTCGTCGATCTCCGCCTCCCGGCCGCGCGGAGCGCCGGGCCGGCCGTTGGCGACCGCCTCGATGTCGTCCCCGTCCGGGACCACCAGCCCGAGCGGCATGTCGGAGGCGACCACCTTCCACGTCGCGGTGGAGCGGGACATTGCGCGCACGAGCCAGTCGGCCTGCTTCCGGCCGAGGATCGCCTCGTGCTCGGCGGTGCCCGGCGAGTTGGCGTCCCGGTACAGCCGCATGTCGAGGACGAACACGTCCAGGTGCGGCCCGTAGGGGATGCGGCGGTACATCCGGCCGTCGACGGCCTCCGCGGGCACCACCGGCTGCCACTCGTGGAAGGCGCGGTGCGCCCGGGCCGCGAGGACGTCGACGTCGCGCTCGGTGTAGCGGTCGTCGTCGTGGATCTCGCCGGGGAACCAGTTGTTGAGCACTTCGTGGTCGTCCCACTGCACGATCTGCGGGACGCGGCTCGAGAAGCCGCGGAGGGCCTCGTCGGTGAGGTTGTAGGAGTACTGGCCGCGGAACTCCTTCAGCGTCTCGGCGACCTTCGCCGTCTCCTCGGTGACGACGTTGCGCCAGATCCGCCCGTCGGGCAGTTCGACGGATTCCTCCAGCGGATTGTCGGCGTAGACCACGTCGCCGCTGTGCAGGAAGAAGTCGGGGTTGCGGTCGGCCATCACGGAGAACAGCGGCATGCCGCCGATCTCGGGGTTGATGCCCCAGCCCTGGCCGGCGACGTCGCCGGACCACTGGAAGCGGACGGGGCCGTCCAGGCCCGCGGTGCGGAAGGAGCCCGCGACGGGCTCGCTGGTGTAGCGGCCCGATTCGGCGCTGACCCGCACGTGGTATTCGCCGGCGTCCAGGCCGGTGATGCGGACCCGGCCGGTGCCGTCGGAGTCCGGGGTCAGCATCGGCCCGCGCACGGTGCGCGCGTCGGAGAAGTCGGCTTTGGCGGCGACCTCCACGATCATCCGCGCGGGGCGGTCGGTGCGCGCCCACACCACGGCCCCGTCGGCGCGGGGGTCGCCGAGCTGGATGCCGTGGGTGAGGACGGGCCGGTTGCGGCCCTGGGCGAAGGCGGGCGCGCCGGCGCCGAGTGCGGCCGCGCCGAGGCCGGCAGCCCCGGCGCCCAGCACGGCCCGGCGGGAGAACCGCCCGGCACCGGGGGTGCCGCGGCGTGCTGATCCGGTGTCGCTCGGGTGGGGGGAAGGGTGCGCGGGCTCCATCGTGCGGCTCCTCATCGTCGATCGCGGGGGCACTCAGGGGTCTACAGTCCAGGACCGAACGGCACCGGAACACGCGTCGACGCGAGGGAGAAATGGGACGCCGGGGGCGAACGCGGCGGCAGCGGACACCGGTGTGTCCCCGGGACGCGTTCCCGGGGAGGTGCGGGCGGCTGCTGCGCCGCGGGCGGGTTCGGCGGGGCGGAGGCTTCGGCGGGGGCGGCGGGGTCGGGCGCGACACGTGGGGCGGGCAGGGAGCATATCCCTGCCCGCCCCAACGGTGAAGGGCCCCGCAGTGGCAGCCGCGGGGCTGCGCACCGGCCCGCCCGGCCGGGAGCGCGCCGGTGGCGAGGCGCCCCGGCACGCCCGCCGCTGCGTTCTCCTCAGCGGAGGAGGGAAACCGCCCGGCTCCTGCCCGGCGCTGCCGGGGCGCCGCTGGCTACGGCGGCCCTCCGCCGAACACGCCCTACCCTTCCAGCATCTCGGTGACGAGAGCGGCGATCGGCGACCGCTCCGAGCGCGACAGCGTGATGTGCGCGAACAGCGGGTGGCCCTTGAGCTTCTCGATCACGGCCACGACGCCGTCGTAGCGGCCGACCCGGAGGTTGTCGCGCTGGGCGATGTCGTGGGTGAGGACCACGCGGGAGTTCTCCCCCAGGCGGGAGAGGACGGTGAGGAGCACGCCGCGCTCCAGCGACTGGGCCTCGTCGACGATGACGAACGCGTCGTGCAGCGAGCGGCCGCGCACGTGGGTCAGCGGCAGCACCTCGAGCATGCCGCGGTCCACGACCTCCTCGATGACGTCGGACGTGGTGACGGCCGACAGCGTGTCGTGCACGGCCTGCGACCACGGGTTCATCTTGTCGTTCTCGGTGCCGGGCAGGTAGCCGAGCTCCTGGCCGCCGACCGGGTAGACCGGGCGGAAGACCATCACCTTGCGGTGGTGCCCGCGTTCGAGCACCGCCTCCAGGCCGGCGCAGAGGGCGAGCGCGGACTTGCCGGTGCCGGCCCGGCCGCCCAGCGACACGATGCCGACCTCGGGGTCGGTGAGCAGGTCCAGGGCGATGCGCTGCTCGGCGCTGCGGCCGTGCAGGCCGAACACGTCCCGGTCGCCCTTGACGACCTTCACCGACTTGTCCGGGCGGACCCGGCCCAGTGCCTTGCCGCGCTCGGAGACGAGCACGAGTCCCGTGTGGCAGGGCAGGTCCCGCGCCGCCTCGACGTCGCCGCTGCCGCCCTCGAAGAGGCCCGCGACCTCGTGTGCGGGGACTTCGAGCTCGGCCATGCCGGTCCAGCCGTGCTCGATGGCGAGCTCGGCGCGGTACTCGTCGGCCTCGAGTCCGATCGACGACGCCTTGATGCGCATCGGCAGGTCCTTGCTGACGAGCACGACCCCTCCGGGGGCGGCCTCGCCGGGAAGCCCTGCCCCGGCAGCCCCGCCGTGCGGAGCGTCCCCGGGGAGCCCGCCGGCGGCCGCCGCAGCGGCGGCCGCTGCGGACGGTGCCGCCCGGTCCTCCCGGGTCCCCTGGTCCGACAGCGCCTCCGGTGCCGTCCCGGCCGCCTCGTCTGCCTCGCGCTGCAGGTTGCGTGCGACCGTCAGGATCCGGGTGTCGTTGTCGCCGAGCCGGAACCCGACCGGAAGGACCGCGGGGTCGCTGTGGTTGAGCTCGACGCGGAGCGTGCCGCCGAACTCGTTGACGGGGACGTCGGTGTCCAGCGAGCCGTGGGCGACCCGCAGGTCGTCCAGGCGGCGGAGGGCCTCCCGGGCGAAGTAGCCCAGCTCGGGGTGGTGACGCTTGCTCTCCAGCTCGGTGATCACCACGATCGGCAGGACCACCTCGTGCTCAGCGAACCGCGTGATGGCCGCCGGGTCTGCCAGCAGGACGCTGGTGTCGAGCACGTAGGTTCGCCGCTGTCCGCCGGATACGGCCACGGGGCCGCTGGTGGCGGAGGTGTGGAGGCCGCGGCGGTAGGTCGAGGACTTAGCCACTCGTTCTCCCCTTGGGCACCGCGAAGGCGCCCTTCTCTCACGGGATACCTGGGACCGGGACCGACCCCTGCGCAGGGCCGGGACCGGCCCTGGTCGGCGTGAGCTCCGCGGAGGAGCAGCACCTCGGACAGCAGGGGCCTCCCGAGGAGGGCGGATGCGCACCGCCCACCGGTTCCGACGGTACCCGGCTGAGGCCAAAGAGCAAGGCCCTCGGGGTGCACGGCATGTGCACACCTGGTGAAGCAGGACAAGGCGGGACGCAGCGCAGCAGAGGAGCAGCAGGGGCGCACGGCTCTTCAGCGGCGCACGGGGCGGGTGGAGCGGGGCGCCGCGGCGCGGCCGGACCGGCCGGCCGCCGTGCGGAATCCGCCGGACGGGGCCCGGTTGCGGTCGGGCGGAATGCGGGTGTGCGGCGCACCCGGAGAGGGGGATGGGCCGAGCGGACGCCGGGCCTGTCTGACGCGCGGGGGGGGTGCGGCGCTGCTGGCCGGCCGCCGGGCAGCCGCCGGGTCAGCCGCCGAAGCGGCGGTTGCGGGCTCCGAAGGCGCGGAGCGCGCGCAGGAAGTCGACGCGGCGGAACGCCGGCCAGAACACCTCGCAGAAGTAGAACTCCGAGTGGGCGCTCTGCCAGAGCAGGAAGCCGGAGAGCCGCTGCTCGCCGGAGGTGCGGATGAGCAGGTCGGGGTCTGGCTGGCCGCGGGTGTAGAGGTGCTGGGAGATGTCCTCCATGTCGACCCGCTCGGCCAGCTCGGCCATCGGGGTGCCCTTCGCCGCCTCCGCGCTGAGCAGCGACCGGACGGCGTCGGCGATCTCGCGGCGGCCGCCGTAGCCCACGGCGACGTTGACGATGGGGCCGGGGCGGTCGGAGGTGGCGGCCTCCTTCATCACCCGCGCCGTGTCGTCGGGCAGCAGGTCGAGCGCGCCCATCGGGTTGACGTTCCAGCCCTCTTCACGCAGGCGGCGGACCGTGTTCTCGATGATGCGCAGCAGCGGGTCGAGCTCTTCGCGGGCGCGGGTGAGGTTGTCGGTGGACAGCAGCCACAGCGTGACGACCTGCACACCGCGCTCGCTGCACCAGCCCAGCAGCTCGAAGATCTTGTCGGCGCCGGCCTGGTGGCCGCGGTTGACGTCGCCCAGCCCGCTGATCCTGGCCCAGCGGCGGTTGCCGTCCAGGATGACCCCGACGTGCTTGGGGGTGTCGTCATCGCCGAGCTTGCGTTCCAGCCGCCGCTCGTAGAGCCAGTAGAGGGGATCGCGCAGCCCCATCGGACGTCACCTTTCGCCGCGTCGGAGGTGTCGGCTGGCCGCGGCACCGCGCTGGCGGCGGCCCTGCGCCGACCCGCCCTCCCCGCCGCGCGGGGCGCACGGGCCGGCCGGCGCAAGGAGGGTCGTTGCCTCCCAGAGTAGAGCGGATCAGGTGCTCACGTGACGGCCAGCGAGCGGCGGACGTGCTTGCGGCCCTCGTGGATCCGGGATTTCACCGTGCCCAGCGCGATGTCGAGCTCGCCGGCGATCTCGTTGTAGTCCATCTGGCACAGGTCGCGCAGCACGAGCGGGGCGACCAGGTTGGGGCGGTCCCGCTCCAGCTGGTCGAGCGCCTCCAGCAGGTCGATCCGCGATCCGGCGATGACGCTGGTGGTGCGGGGGTCGCGCTGGTGCGGGATGCGGTCGGCCTCGGTCGGCATCTCGTTGGAGCGCCGCTTCATCGAGCGGTAGGTCTGCCGGGCGGAGTTGGAGACGACGGTGTAGAGCCAGGTGGTGAAGAGGGACTCGCCCTTGAAGCTGCCGATCTTGCGCGCGACGCGGAGCAGCGCGTCCTGGCACGCCTCCTCGGCGTCCTGCCGGTAGGGCAGGAAGCGGGCGCAGCGGCGCAGCACTTCGGGCTGGATCCGGCGGAGGAGGTCTTCGAGCGCCGCCTCGTCGCCGTCCCGGGCGCGCCGGGCCAGGTCCTCCAGAACATCGTCGACCTTTGCCGCAGTCCGCCGCGGACCGGGCACCTTGTCGTTGTCTGACACGGCTGATAGCTCCTTGATGTCGCGAGAGGCGGCCACGGTCCCGTGCCGTGCCCTCCCTGCCGTCGTCCTCATACCAGTGTCACGCGCAGCCCCTCGTGCAAGGTTCACATCGCATTCTGACGCTTAGGTGCCCCGGCCCGCTCCGGCCGAAGCCGGTCGGCTCTTTCGCGTTTCGCCCGAAGCAGCACCGGCAAGGGGGTTGGTTGTGGCACAACCGGACAACTTCGGGCGGTACCGCGTCGTCCGCCGCCTGGGATCCGGCTCGTTCGCGACCGTGTGGCTGGCCCACGACGACCTGCTCGACGCCCCCGTCGCGGTGAAAGTACTCGCGGAGAACTGGTCGCACCAGCTGGACGTCCAGGAGCGCTTCCTGGAGGAGGCGCGCATCCTCCGCCGCACCGACTCCGCATGGCTGGTGCGGGTGCACGACCTCGACGTGCTGCCCGACGACCGCCCGTTCATGGTCATGACCTACGCCGACCAGGGGTCGGTCGCCGACGCGGTCGCCGACGGGCCGCTCCCCCTCGCCGAGGCGCTGCGGCTGCTGACGGAGATCGGCCAGGGCGTGACGGTACTGCACCGGCACGGCACGATCCACCGGGACATCAAGCCGTCCAACGTACTGCTGCAGTCGTCGCCGGTGGGGCAGCGGGTGCTCGTCGCCGACCTGGGCTTCGCCAAGAGCATCGAGCACGCCTCGGGGTTCACCGCGGCGGCCGGCACGCCCGGCTACATGGCGCCGGAGCAGGCGGCGTCCGGCGGCGACATCGATGTGCGCGCCGACGTGTACGCGCTCGGCGCGGTCGCCTACGAGCTGGTCACCGGCAAGCGGCCGCCGGGAGCACCGGTGCGGGTGCCGCCGCGGCGGCTGCGGCCGGGGCTGCCGCGGGCGCTGGACGAGCTGATCATGTCGGCACTGGCCGAGGACCGGACGGCCCGACCCGGCAGCGCGAAGGAGTTCACCGACCGGGTGCGCGCGATCCGGATGGAGCCGGATATCCCGGCGGGGGTGCCGTGGCTGCTGCGGCTCCGCAGGACGGGGCTGCGCGCGGGGGCGACGGCGCTGGCGGCGCTGGCGGCGGTGGTGCTGCTGGCGCTGGTGCCGGGCTCGGAGGGGCGGCCGATGCCGTCGGAGTCCGAAGTGGTGGACGCGACCGACGCGCTCAGTGTGCCGGTGCCGCGGGCCTGGGCGCGCCAGGTGCAGACCAACGGCTGGTCGCCGCGGGAGCTGGGGCTGGTCGGCGGACACGAGGCGGGCCTGCTCGCGGCCACCAACGTCGACCGGTGGCGCGACCCCGCGGCTCCGGCGGCGGCGGGCGTGTTCGCGGGGCTGCTCGGCCGGTCGGGGGCGGGGCCGCGGCTCGCCGAGATCATCGACGGTGCGCCGTGTGCCGGCGCGCCCGAGCGGAGGCACTACAGCGACGCCTACTGGGGCGGCGAAGTCTGGCAGTGGGACACCTGCCCGGGAAGCTCCGCCTTCGCCGCGGCGGCCGTGCGGCCGCACGCCGGCGGCACCACCGTCTATCTGGAGATCCGCTCCCCCTGGCCGCGTCCCGACCTGGTCGACCGGGTGATCTCCGGAACCCGCCTGCAGACGCCCTGACCGGCAGGGAGGGCTGCGCCGGGGCCGGCCGGCGCGGTCGGCTGTGCCGGGCGCAGGCCGTGCGGCGCGGCAGCGGCGGGGAGCGGTTCAGCCGGCGTGGCGGGAGAGGTCCATGGAGCGGACGATGCGCTCGTAGTCGGCTGCGGCGGCCTTCTCGCCGACGACCGCGCCGAGCTCCAGGTCGGCCTCTGGGACGTACCAGATGCGGACGGTGAAGGGCACGCTGCCGGAACAGTCCAGCCGCCACGAAGCGGTAGCCACGCGCTCGCCGCTGACCAGTTCGAACCCGTCGTGCGCCCGGTGCTCCACCAGTTCCGGGGCTGGGCCGCCGGCCACCGCGCCGGGGCAGTCGACCCACGGCCGCAACCAGCCGTCCGGGCGGCTGAGCGCCGCGCCGTCCGGGTCGATGGCGCCCTCCTCTGCGGCCGACGTGGCGATGCGCAGCGCGGTCGGCGGGCAGGCGCCGTCGGGGTCGGGCGGCGGCGGGTCCTCGTGCCCGCCCTTCGGCGGCGGGGCAAGGCAGCCGTCGGAACCGACCGGCTCCCAGCCCTGGGGCAGCACCACGTTCACGTCGTTGACGGTGTGCAGCACCTCTCCGTCGCGCAGCGGGAAGGAGTCATCGGCGGACGCCGCCGGGTGAGCGGGGCCGGGAGGCAGTTCGACGGCGGGGGTGCATCCCGCGGCGAGGCCCGCCGCCAGCAGGCCGGCGGCCCGCAGGGCGCACCTGAGCACGGGGGCGGCGCCCGGCACTGCCATTGCACCCCTCCTCTCCGCGGCTCCGCGATCCCGTGCTGCAGTGCCCGCCGCACGGGTGCCCTGCCGCGCCGCCGGCGGTGCGGGGACCCTGCTCCGGCACGGCGGCATCGGGCGGAACGGCCGACCCTACTGAACCGTGGCAGCGGTTCCCAGCGGCCCTGCGTGCCGTAGTCCCCCTGCTCCTGCCCGGCCGGCCCGGACCGCACCGCTCACCGCGCGTCCGGGTGCGGTCACGGTGCCGCGGAACCTCCCGCGTCCCCGGCGCCTCCCGCGCCTCCGCCGCCGCGGGGGCCGGCGTCGCCGGCGCGCAGCTGCGCGCGCAGCTCGGCGGGGGTGGTGGCGGGCAGGCTGCAGGCGAAGCTGCGGCAGACGTAGACGCCGGGCCGCCCACCGGGCAGCGGCCGGTCGGCCAGCAGTGGGATGCCGGAGCCAGCGGCCTGCGCGGGGGTGCCGTCGCCGACCGCCACGGCGGTGCCGAACGGGGCGGTGCGCAATACCTCGGCGTGCAGCCGGGCGGTTGCGGGGTCGGCCGGCGGGCCGACGACGGCCGCCTCCAGCGGGCCGGACAGCAGCGTCTCGGCCACCGCCAGCCCCCAGCCGGCGAAGCGCGGCGCCCGGTGGGCGAGCACTCCGAACGGCTCCAGCGCGCGCTCTGCGGCGGCGCGGTACCGGGCGTCGCCGGTGAGCCCGGCGTAGGTGAGCAGCGCGCCCGCGGCGGCGGAGCGGCCGGAGGGGACGGCGTTGTCGGTGGGGTCCTGGGGGCGGTTGAAGAGCTGCTCGGCGTCGTCGGCGGTGTCGTAGAAGACGGCGGTTCCGGGGGTCCCGTCGCCCTCTTCGGCGAAGTGGTCGAGCACGGTGCCGAGCAGCCGCCCGGCCAGGTGCACCCAGCGGTCCTCGCCGGTCACCGCGGCCAGCGCCAGGAAGCCTTCGGCGGTGTCGCCGTAGTCCTCCAAGACGCCGTCGGCCGGGCCGGCCTCGCCGTTGCGGGAGGCGCGGCGGATGCGCCCGCCGTCGATGTGGACCCGCTCCAGGAGCTCGGCGGCGGTACGCGCCCGATCGACGAGGTCGGGGCGGTCCAGGAGGGCTCCGGTTTCGGCGAGGCCGGCGATGGCGAGGCCGTTCCAGGCGGCGACCACCTTGTCGTCGCGCTCCGGCGGGACGCGGCGGGCGCGCGCCTCCAGCAGCGTGGCGCGCACCCGCTCGAAGCGAGCGGCGGCGGGCGTGTCGGGATCGAGGCCGGGGTGGGCGTCCAACCGCAGGACGGAGGCGCCGTGCTCGAAGGTGCCCTCAGCGGTGACGCCGAACAGCTCGGCCGCCCAGGCGCCGTCGTCGGCGCCGAGGACTTCGGTCAGCTGGTCGGGCGTCCACACGTAGTAGCGGCCCTCTTCGCCCTCGCTGTCGGCATCCAGCGCCGAGGCGAACCCGCCCTCGGGCGTGCCCAGTCCGGAGACCAGCCAGTCGGCCGTGCCGAGGGCGGTGCGGCGGGCGAGTTCGTCGCCGGTCTCGCGGTGCAGCCTCGTGTAGGCGCGCAGCAGGAGCGCGTTGTCGTACAGCATCTTCTCGAAGTGCGGCACGGTCCACGCCGCGTCGACAGAGTAGCGGGCGAAGCCACCGCCGAGCTGGTCGTGGATGCCGCCCTGGGCCATGGCGTGCGCGGTGCCGCGGGCCATGTCGAGCGCGTCCGGGGATCCGGTCCTGCGGTGGTGGGCCAGCAGGAAGGAGAGCAGCATGGACGGGGGGAACTTGGGCGCGCCGCCGTACCCTCCGTTCGCGGCGTCGTAGTCCCGGGCCAGCGACTCGACGGCGGCGGCGCACTCCGCAGCGCCGGGCACCCGCGCCCCGCTGATGGTGCGCGGCCCCGCGAGGGCCTCGACGACGCGAGCGCCCTGGTCGGTGATGCCGGCCCGGTCGGTGCGCCAGGCCCGCTCGACGGCCTCCAGCACCCGGTGGAACTGGACCGTCGGGAAGTAGGTCCCGCAGTAGAAGGGGGCGCCGTCGGGCGTGAGGAACGCCGTCATCGGCCAACCGCCCTGGCCCGTCATGGCCTGCAGCGCCTCCATGTAGACGGCGTCGACATCGGGCCGCTCCTCGCGGTCGACCTTGACGTTGACGAACGACGCGTTCATCCGCTCCGCGGTCGCCGGGTCCTCGAACGACTCGTGCGCCATCACATGGCACCAGTGGCACGCCGCGTATCCGACGCTCAGCAGGACGGGCACATCCCGCCGCCGCGCTTCCGCAAACGCCGCCTCCCCCCACGGCCACCACTCGACCGGGTTGTCAGCGTGCTGCAGGAGATAGGGCGACTGGGAGCGAGCCAGGCGGTTCATAGGGGCATCGTCGCAGAGTCTCCCGCAGCCCCCAAGCCCGGCCGGGCCGGGCCGCGCCCCTCCGGCCGGGAGCACTCTCCGAGCGATGCATCGTGCTGCAGCAGAGTGGTGCAGCGGCCCCCGCCGGCCAGCGACCGCGCACCGCTGCCGGGAGCGGCCGGCACGCGCAGCGGAGTTTCGCCGGCGGCCCACCGGTGAGCCCCGCTGCGCGCTGACGAACAGGCCCTAACGGCCCCTCACGCGTGCGTGCGGCGGGCGGGCTTCATCTCCAGGGGGACTGCCAGCCGGTTAAGGCCGTTGATCACGGAGCCCTGGAGGACGAGGTGTCCGCGCTCGGACTCGTCGGGAAAGTGCTTGCCCACCCGCTTCCACAGGTCCTCGTCCACGCGGACATCGCGGGTGACCGCCTCCGCGTAGGCGAGCGCGGTCCGCTCCCGTTCGGTGAACAGCTCGGACTCCTCCCACACCGGCAGCTGGTCCAGCCGGTCCTGGCGCTCACCCAGCCGACGCGCCTCCCTGGTGTGCTGGTCCACGCAGAACACGCAGCCGTTGAGCTGCGAGATCCGGAGCTTCACCAGCTCGCGCACTGCCGTGTCCAAGGGCCCCTTGTCGATCGCCGCCTGCGCCTGTCGAAGGAACTTGTAGGGCTCGGGAGCCGCAGCGCCCAGATCCATGCGTGCCATCGCTTCTCCTCGGCCGGTTGCCTGCTGCTGGGCGCAGTGCATGTCCGCACGACGCCGCGTTCTCGCCAGGGAGACGGCACACCCCCTACGAATGTGACGGGCGGCCGGCCGGATTCTCTGCCGATCTCTGCAGGGCCTCACAGGTGCGCGAGTTTGGAAGGAGCCAGCTGGCGCCTATACGCGGCGATCCGCCCGTTGCGCACGCGCACGGTGTCGACGGAGTGGACCGAACCGTCCGCGCGGCGCGTCAGCAGCGCTGCTTCGCCACCGACCTCGACCAGCTCCACCCGGCTCGCCCGCTGCGGTCCGGCCATGCGGAGCAGCACTTCTGCCACGCGCCGGCCCCCGACGATCGGCTTGCGGGCCGCGAACACCTCGCCGCCGCCATCGGTGACATAGACCGCGTCCGGATCGAGAAGCCGGACCAGCCCTTCCAGGTCACCGGTTTCATAGGCGGCGCGGAAGGTGCGCACCACCCGCTCGCACTCGGTGCGCGACGCCGCGGGGCCCGCTCTGTCCGTACCGCCGGCCTCGGCGACCCTGCGGCGGGCACGGGAGGCGAGCTGGCGGGCGGCAGCCGGGGTCCGGTCCAGCACCTCGGCGATGCGGGCCGCTGGGAGGCCGAACACATCCCGCAGCACGAAGGCGACGCGCTCCGGCGGGCTCAGTTCCTCCATCACCAGCAGCATGGCCGAGCCGACCGACTCGTCCACGAGCACCTGTTGTGCGGCATCCGGGCCGGTCATCAACGGCTCCGGCAACCAGGGACCGACGTAGTCCTCGCGGCGCACCCGCGCCGACCGCAGAATGTCGTAGGCCCGCCGCGCGGCGACCGTCACCAGCCATGCCCGCGGATCCTGCACCCCGTCCATCCGGCCGCCGGTGGTGCGCAGCCACACGTCCTGGACCACGTCCTCGGCGTCCGCCACGCTGCCCAGCAGCCGGTAAGCAACGCCGAAGACGGCTGCGCGGTGCCCCTCCCACTCCGCGCCCGGCATTCCCTCCACGGCCACCGCACCAGCTTTCTGACCACGCGCCCCGGTCCACCGCGCCCCACTCTGCCGCAGCTGAGCACGCAGGCCCCGCGCGACACCGCGCAGACCGCTCCCCCGGCGGGGCGGAGTGGAAGCTGCGCGGGCGAAAACGCCGATTGTTTCGCAGCCATCGTCGGCAGTGCAGCACAATAGGCTGGCCGGAAGCGCCGGAGGTAGCCCAGTGCCGGAGCTGACGGACATCCTCGAAGGAGGAACGCCATGAGCGCAGGAATGGCCACCCCCGAGTGGATGCACACGCAGATCAGCGCCGAGCAGTACGACTCATGGTCTGCGGATCAGTGCGCCGGTATCGAGGTTGTGGACGGAATGGTTGTCGTGAGCCCGAGCGCGTCCAAGCGGCACAACCGGCTGGCTCGAATCCTGGCCAATGCCCTGGAGGCCGCGGCAGGCCCGGAGTGGAATGCCGACACGGATTTCGACGTCCGCCTGCAGGATGTGCCGCTCACCAACCGGCGCCCCGACGTCATTGTCTACCGGGCGGACACCATCGACCACGCCCCCACGCGGCCAGAGCATGTGCTGCTCGTTGCCGAGGTGGTGTCGCCGGGGTCCGAGACCACCGACCGCGTGGTCAAGGTCGACCAATACGCGAAGGCCGGTATCCCCTTCTATTGGCGCGTGGAGCAGGCTGCCACCGGCCTGCCGATCGTCTACACCTATGTCCTCGATCCGGCCAGCCGCAGCTACCGCGACGGGGAGGTCTTCACCGGAGCGGTGAAGGCCGCGGCGCCGTTCGCCGTCACGGTCGACCTCGGGGCGGTTTGAGGAATCCCGCCGTCGCCGGCGTGGTCACTCACCGCTGCGTTCGGTGGAGTGGGCCGGCTTGGCGGCGGATTCGAGTGCGGTGGCCAGGGCGGCGGCGGGATCGGCCGGGGCTGAGGCGGTGCGCCAGGCGATGTAGCCGTCGGGGCGGACGAGCACGGCGCCGTCGGGCTTGATGCCGTAGGCGGTTGGGAATGCGCCCGGGTCGGTCGGTGCGGCGTCACCGCCGATACGGACGAAGCTGATCGGGGCAAGCCGTCCGGCAGCGGTGGCCGCGTCGCGCCAGCGGTCGTCCTCGGAGAGGAGTGTCCACCCCGGACCGAACAGATCCAGCGTTGAGCACTCCGCCCCCTCGACGGCGACCCAGAGGTGGGGCGCGCGGGTACCGGGCTGGCCACCCCACTGCTCGGGCAATTGGGCGGGCGGCAGGGACGCGTCTGCGCCGAGGACCGACGATGAGCGGTAGAGCTGCCCGAGCTCGATGGCGGCGTCATCGAGGACCGGCACGTCCGACTTGGGCGCCGCCAGGTACGCCTTGAAGTCGGCGCGGGCGAACAGCTGGTCGTGGCGCAGGTCGGCGATCGGGCGCCGCTCCGCGTCGTAGGTCTCCAGCAGCTCCGGCGCACTGCGCCCGGCGATGACCGCGTCGAGCTTCCAGGCGAGGTTGTGGACGTCGTCGATACCCGTGTTCGCGCCGAAGCCGCCGCGGTTCGGCGGGAGCTGGTGGGCGGCATCGCCGGCGAGGAGGACCCGGCCCGAGGAGAAGCGGTCGGCGATCAAGCCGGCCAGCTCCCAGCGCCCGGTGGCGATCAGGTCGATCGGGATATCGCTCCGCCCGACCGCCTGCTGGACCGCGCGGATCTGCCCGGCCTCGTCGAGGTCGACGTCGTCGGAGAGCATCAGCACCCACCGGCCGTCGGAATAGGTGGTCAGGAAGGCGGTGAAGTCCGGCTGCTCGATCTCGAATTGCACCACGCCGTGCTGCAGGTACTCGTCGAGGGGGGCTCTGAACAGGATGCTGCGCTGGACGGACAGCCGGCCCTGCCCGTGGCGGCCGATGCCCAGCTCCTCGCGCACCGGGCTCTCCGCGCCGTCCGCAGCCACCAGGTAGTCGGCCCGCAGCCGGTACTCGCGGCCGTCGTCGCGGCGCCGCAGGGCGGCGGTCACACCGCCGGCATCCTGCCTGAAACCGACCAGTTCAGTCCCCAGCCGCAGTTGGGCGCCGAGTTCCTGAGCGCGGTCGCGCAGGAGGGGTTCGAGCCGATCCTGGGTGATGGCGACGGCATTGACCGGCGATGCGTCGGCGCCGTAGGAGCCCCGGCTGCCGGGCGACCAGGGGTACTCCTCGAGCCAGCGTCCGGCCAAGCTCTCCACCCGGGCGCGCCGCGGGGGCTTCATCCCCTGCTGCGACGGGGGAACCTCGACCCCGACCTGGCGGAAGTGCTCCATAGTGCGCGTGGTGAACCCGATGGCCCGCGGGTGCGGCGAGCTGCCGTGGTGCTTGTCGACCACGACCACCGGTGTCCCCTGCCACGCCAGGAACACCGCGGCCGACAGGCCGACGAGACTGCCTCCGACGACCAGTACCGGCGCCGATTCATCGGCCCCCGGCTGCTTGTCCGTCATTCCGATCACCCTCCCTGGTGTGCTGCGGGAACCTCCCGCACTCCACAAAAACACAACCGAGACAAAAAAGCAATCGAGTTAACTATTTTAACCAGTAAGCATCCTCTGCTAGGATGCCGCCATGAGCACCGCCACCCCCGGGCGCCGCGAGCGCAAGAACGCCGCAACCCGCCGCGCCCTGGCCCAGGCCGCGCTGCAGCTGTTCCTGGAGCACGGCTACGACCAGGTGACGGTCAGAGATGTCGCCGAAGCCGTCGACATCTCCACGCCAACGGTGTTCAAGCACGTCCCCGACGGCAAGCAGGCGCTGATCTTCGACGACGGCACCGAGCGCAGGGAGAGCCTCCTCGCCGCCGTGCACGACCGGCCAAAGGGCCAGACGGTGATGGCCGCCCTGCGCGCCTTCTTCGCCGGCCGCGGGCCGTTCGCCGCCGACGCCGGCCCCGAGCACCGCCGGACCACCGAACTGATCATGGCGACCCCCGCGCTGCGCGATTACACCCGCACGCTGTGGATCCGGTGCGAGGCCCCGCTCGCCGCGGCCATCGCCGCCGAGATCGGCGGCGACCCGAGCGGCGTCACCGCCCGCGCCGCGGCTCGCTACGTCCTCGAAATCCCGCAGCTCGTCGCCGATGAGCCCGCGCCTCGCGCCGCCCTGGACACGGTCTTCGACCTCCTCGAGCACGGTCTGCCGCGCGGCCGGGGGTGAGCGGCCGCGGATTGCGGCAGATGGGCGCGGTGTCCGTGGACGACGCCGAGGACAAGAATGTTGGTCATGTATGATCGTTTGTACATGATGATTGTCTTTGGGGGGCGCTCATGTCGGTTACCCAGATCAACCTCGACGACGATGCCCTGCAGCGCGCCATGGCTCTGTCCCGGGCCAGAACGAAGCGCGAAGCGGTCAACATCGCCCTCCGCTTCTACGCTGAGCAGCAGGAGCGAGCGGCACGCATTGGCCGGCACTTCGAGCGTGCACAGGATTGGGGCGCCCTCGATGACGCCGAGCGCCTTCACCAAGCAGAGAAGCACGAGCGGTGATGTATCTCCTCGACACCTCTGGCCTGGTGCGGCTGCTTCGCGAGCCCAAGCTGCAGGCGGCCTGGTATGACGCGCTCGAAGTCGGCGCCATCTCCTCCTGCTACCCGCAGCGCACGGAATTCCTCTACAGCGCCCGGAGCAGCCGGGAGTTCAACGAGGTCTCGGAGATGTTCCACGATCTCTACCCCGACGTGTCAGTACCCAAGAGCGCTGGCCGCTGGGTCAGCGCTGTCCAGTACCGAATGGCTCTCGCCGGCGAGCACCGCAGCGCCTCGGCCGTCGACCTGATCATCGCCGCCACCGCGGCCCACCATGGCCTTACGGTGCTCCACGACGATGCCGACTACCGCACCGTCGCCCGCCACGCCGCTGACCTCAGCGAGCAGAACATCCATGACACCGCGTGAAGCATGGCCAGCACTCGCGGAATGTCCGGTCAGCGGACCACGTCGAAGACGTTCTTCTGGATGCCGTTCGCATAGGTCTCGTGCTCGACGAGGGCGAGGCGCTGGGCGTCCTTGTCGGTGTCACTGAACAGGCGCTTGCCGGCGCCGAGGAGGAGCGGGAAGACCAGCAGGTGGTAGCGGTCGATGAGGCCGGCGTCGGCGAGACCGCGGTTGAGTGCGGCGCTGCCGTGCACGATGATCGGGCCGCCGTCGGTCTGCTTGAGCGCGGCGACACCGTCGAGCGAGCGCAGCAGCGTCGTGGGGCCCCAGCCGTCGACCAGGTCGTCCTCGCCGAGGCGGGTGGAGACCACGTACTTGGGCAGCTCCCGATACCGGGCGAACTCCTCCATTGACGGCCACACCGGGCTGAACGCCTCGTAGCTGGTGCGGCCGAGCAGCATGGCACCGGCTTCGCGCTGCTCGCGGTCCTTGATCTCGTACACCTCGGGCAGGACGTCGAAGCCCTTCACCGTCCACCCGGAGTTCCGGTAGCCGGGCTCTCCGCCCGGCGCCTCCATAACCCCGTCCACGGACACGAACGCCGTGCTGATCAGTGTGCGCATGGCTTCTCCTCTCTCGTCAGGCCGCCGGCGCGGCCGCCTCGCGTATCTGACCGGGCGGCAGCGCAGGACTCATCGATCGAGTGCAGACTGCCACGCCGCGCCGACAGCGGCGGCCCGCCTCAGCGCCGTCCGCGAGCGCCCGGCGGCCCGCACGGCCTGCCTCACCGCCTCCGACTGCCGCGCGGAGGCGGGTCTCCCGCGGCGCCCGCGCCGGTGCCGGGCTCCGGTGCGGCGCCGGACCGCTCCTCCCGTTCGGTGCGCACGGCGAGGGCCACTGCTGCCATCACGGTCAGCAGCACGGCCAGCCCGCCCCAGATCATCGGCTCGGTCACCAGCAGCTCGCCGGCGTCCGCGCCCCGGGCCCGGCCCCCGTCCAGCCCCGACACCGTGACGAACAGCAGGGCCAGCACCCCCAGAGCGGCCAGCAGGCGGCCCGACCCGCGGAACAGCGCGCTCGGCCGGGCTCCCCGGCCAAGGTCCGTGCGCGCGAGGTGCTCCGCGGTGCGCAGCGGCGCCAGCAGCCGGGCCAGGAGCAGCAGCGCCACCGGCAGCTGGGTCGCCCAGACCGCGGTGCGGAACCATCCCTCGAACCAGACGTTCGTCCCGTAGAGCAGGGTGTGCCAGACGCTCAGCACATACACCGCGATGACGAACCGGTGCAGGACGCGCCACAGGCGCGTGCCGGTCCAGGAGCGCAGGTAGAAGGAGAGCCCCAGCGGGATCGCGAGGTAGAACGCGATCAGACCGAGCAGGATTGCGGTCTGGCCGGTGCCGGTGGCATAGCCGCCCGGGACGAAGGTGTCCACCGCGGCACTGGCGGCGTTCGCCGCGGGCGCGAGCCCGTCCTCGTTCGCGCGGACCAGCTCCGCGAAGAAGGCGGCGATGTGCCCGAACATCAGGGCGATGGCGGTGATGCCGGTGACCCGGTGCCAGACCTCCAGGCGGGCGTGCGAGACCGGCACCACCCGCAGCGGACGCATGGCCCGGGCCAGCCCCAGCAGCACGCTGACCCAGGACCAGAGCAGCGCCGACCAGCCGAACGCCTGGCACAGCCAGTAGAGCCAGTACCCCGGCGCGTCCGCGAGGTGCGGCATGACCTCCAGCGTCGGCGACGCCCCCGACGCCACATTGCGGTAGAGCAGGGCGAAGAACACCCCGGTGACGAGGAGCCCGGCAGTGGTGTCGGCGGCCAGGCGGCGCAGGTCGCCGCGGAGCGTGCGGCGGTCGAGACGCGGCGCGTGCGGCCTGGACCGGGCCGGGTCCTGCGGGGGCGTCGGGGTCATGGGGCCTCCTCCGCTCCGGAGCGGTGCAGGGGCGCGGCCGCGGGTTCAGGGGGGTACGGCCGCCTCCGGATCGCCCCGAAGCGTAGCCAGGCCGCCCCGCCGCGCACAGTGTGCCTCCGCGTTGTTGCGCAGTGCACTCCACAAGCAGAGGTTCCCCAACGCAGCGCGCGGCGCGCACCGGTGGCTCCGGTGCGCGCCGCGCTATCGGCCTCCGTTTTCGGGACGCCGGAGGCGTCCGGTCAGGCTCCGCCCGCCAGGATGCGGTCCGGGCGGATCGGCAGGTGGCGCTGGCGGACACCGGTGGCGTGCCAGACCGCGTTGGCGATCGCGGCCGCGGCTCCGACGATGCCGACCTCCCCGATGCCCTTGATCCCGACCGGGTCATCGGGGTCGATGTCCTCGACCCAATCGACCTCCAGGCGGGGCACGTCGGCGTTGGCCGCCACGTGGTAGCCGGCGAGGTCGGGGCTGTAGTAGCCGCCGGAGGCGTGATCGCGCACCGACTCCTCGTGCAGGGCCATCGAGATGCCCCAGACGAGGCCGCCGGCAAGCTGGTTGCGGGCGGTGAGCGGGTTGACGATCGTCCCGGCGGCGAACATGCCGAGCATGCGCCGCACCCGGACCTCACCGGTGGCCGGGTCGACGGCCACCTCGGCGAACTGGGCGCCGAAGGAGTGGCGCTCGGTGTCGGACAGCCGGCCCAGCGCCTCGGTGGTGTCGCTGCGCACGGTGATGCCCTCCGGCGGGATGTCGCCCCCCAGGTCGAGGTGCTGGCGCAGCTCGCGCGCCGCAACGCCCACCGACCACGCCCAGGTGCGGGTGCCCATCGAGCCGCCGGCGAGCCCGGCCGGCCCGAGCTCGCTGTCGCCGAGCCGTACGCGCACCTGCTCGGGGGCGGCCCCGAGCGCGTCGGCCGCGACGAGCGCGATCGCGGTCCGGGCGCCGGTACCGATGTCGGCGGCGTTGACCCGCACCGTGAACGTCCCGTCGGCCTCGGCGGTGGCCGCAGCTGTGGAGGGCAGCGCCCCCGCGTGGAACGACGCCGCCGCCACCCCGGTTCCCAACAGCAGGCCGCCCTCGCGGCGCAGTCCGGGCCGGGGGTCGCGCTCGGCCCAGCCGAAGCGGCGCGCCCCCTCGCGCAGGCACGCGGGCAGGTTGCGGGTGGCGAAGGGCTTGCCGGACCCGGGGGCGGTCTCCGGCTCGTTGCGCAGCCGCAGCTCGATCGGGTCGATCCCGGTGCGCTCGGCCAGTTCATCCATCGCGCACTCCAGGCCGAACGACCCGGGCGCCTCGCCCGGGGCGCGCATCGCCGTGGGGCTGGGGATGTCGCGCGCGACGGTGCCGTGGCCGGTGCGGTGCGCCGGCGCGTCGTACATCGTCTGCGCCGGCGCCGCCGCCGGCTCCACCCAGGTGTAGCCGGTCGCCGTCGGGTTCACCGAGTAGTGCTCCAGCAGGCGCAGGCGCCCGTCGGCATCGGCCCCGAGCCGGACCTGCTGGGAGGTCGGCGCGCGGTGCCCGCCGAGGCTGAACGTCTGGCTGCGGGTCTGGACCACGCGGACGGGCCGCCCGATCCGAGAGGCGGCCATCGCCGCCGCCACCTGGTGGGCGCGGCACAGCTTGCTGCCGAAGCCGCCGCCCACGTGCTCGGAGCGCACCCGGACGGCCGAGGGGTCCAGCGCGAACAGGTTGGCCAGCTCACCGGCGACCATCAGGGTCCCCTGGTTGGAATCGACCATCTCCAGGCGGTCGCCGTCCCACCGCGCGGTCGCGGCGTGCGGCTCCATCGGATGGTGGTGCTCCTCCGGCGTGGAGTAGCGCTCGTCGACGAGGACGGCCGACGCCGCCCGTTCGGCCCCGGGATCGCCCTTGCCTTCGGCCGAACCGCCCCCGGCGGCCTCGGGACCGGCCTCGGAGCCTGCGCGGGCGAACACGGTGTCGTGCGGCTCCCGCTCGTAGGTGACCGACAGCGCCTCGGCCGCCTCCCGCGCCTGTTCGGAGGTCTCGGCCACGACCAGCGCCACCGGCCAGCCCCGGTGCGGCACGCGGTCGTTCTGGAAGACGGCGGTGGTCGGGTCGGGCGCGCCCAGCATGGTGGTGTAGCCGGTCTCCAGCCGCCGGGCGTTTCCGTGGTGCAGGACGTCGATCACCCCGGGCATGGCCAGCACGGCCTCCGTGCCGATGCCGGTGATGCGGCCGCGCGCGATGTCGGACACGGCGAGCCAGCCGTGCGCGAGCTCGTCGAACGGGATCTCGGCGGAGTAGCGGGCCGCGCCGGTGACCTTGTCGTAGCCCTCCAGCCGGGTGTGGGCGGTGCCGACCGCGTCCGCGCGGGTCCGGTCGGGCTGAATCGGGGAGGTCGTGGTCATTCGGTGTCCCCTCCGGTCGTGCCGGCGTCAGCGGGGGCCTCTGCGAGTTCGGACAGCAGGGCCACCGTGAGGTTGCGCATCAGCGTGGTCTTCCAGGCGTTGTGCGGCAGCGGGCGGGCGGCCGCGAGTTCGGCGTCGGCGGCCGCGGCGAACGCCTCGGCGCCGACGGGCGCACCCCGCAGGGCCTCCTCGGCGGCGCGGGCGCGCCACGGGCGCGACGCCACTGCGCCGTAGGCGATCCGCACGTCGGCGACGGTGCCGCCGCGCACCTCCAGCGCGCCGGCGATGGAGCCGATCGCGAAGGCGTAGGAGGCGCGCTCGCGCACCTTGCGGTAGCGGGAGTACGCGGCCACCGGAGCCGGAGGCAGCGTGACGCCGGTGATCAGCGCCCCGTCCGGCAGGGCGGTCTCGACGTGCGGGGTGTCCCCCACCGGCGGGTAGAGGTCGGCGTAGGCGATCGAGCCGGGCCCGTCGGCGGTGGCGTAGGTGACGGTCGCGTCGAAGGCGGCCAGCGCCACGCCCATGTCCGAGGGGTGGACCGCGACGCAGTGGTCGCTGGCACCGAGGATGGCGTGATTGTGGTGCTCCCCCTCGATTGCGGGGCAGCCGCTGCCGGGCTCCCGCTTGTTGCAGGGGCTGCTGGTGTCGGTGAAGTAGCCGCAGCGGACGCGCTGCAGCAGGTTGCCGCCGACCGTGGCCATGTTCCGGAGCTGCCCGGAGGCGCCGGCCAGCACCGCTTGGGCGAGCGCCGGGTAGCGGCGGCGGACCTCGGGGTGGGCGGCCAGGTCGCTGTTGGTGACCGTGGCACCGATCGAGAGCCCGCCCGCGGGGGTGGCCTCGATGCGGTCGAGCGGCAGTCCGCGGACGTCGACGAGGCGGTCGGGACGCTCGACCCCGGCCTTCATCAGGTCGACGAGGTTGGTGCCGCCGCCGAGGTAGCGGGCGGCCGGGTCGGCGTCGAGCAGCGCGACAGCGCGGTCCACGTCTCCGGCCCGCTCGTAGGAGAACTCCTTCATGCCACGGTCTCCTCGGACTCGGCGGTGGCGGACTGCCCGGCGGCACGGGCGACGGCGTCGACGATGGACACGTAGGCGCCGCAGCGGCACAGGTTGCCGCTCATGCGCTCGCGGATCTCCGCGGCGTCCAGCGGCGGGGGGCCTGCCTCGGGGCGCACGTCGGCGGTTGCGGCGCTGGGCCAGCCCTCGGCGTGCTCCTCCAGCACGGCGACGGCCGAGCAGATCTGCCCGGGCGTGCAGTACCCGCACTGGAAGCCGTCGAGGTCGAGGAACGCCTGCTGGACGGGGTGGAGCCCGCCGTCCGAGGCGAGCCCTTCCACCGTGGTGACCTCGCGGCCCTCTGCGGCCACGGCGAACTGGAGGCAGGCCAGCGTCCGCCGGCCGTCGACCAGGACGGTACAGGCGCCGCACTGGCCCTGGTCGCAGCCCTTCTTGGTGCCGGTCAGGTCGAGGCGCTCCCGCAGTGCGTCGAGCAGGGTGGTGCGGTTGTCGACGGGAAGCGTGTGCTTCTCGCCGTTGACGTGCAGTGTGGCCTCTCTGGATTCCGGGGAGGAGGATCCGGTGTGCAAATGCGGCCTCTTTCGCGGATTGTGGTGCGCGGTTCCTTGACACGGAGCCGGTGCGTGCGGCGGGGCACCGGCGGGACAGGGTGGTCGGTGGTGCTTTCGGCTCGCTGCGGGAGGCACTCTGCGCGGCCGGCCCGGGATCCGGTCCGGCGCACGGCGTCCGGTCCGGCGGACAATACGCCGAGGGGGGCGCCAGGGCCATTCCCCCGCGAACCGCCCATTACACGCTGCCGCCGCCCGGACACCGGTCCGGCCTGTTCAGGGCGGCGTCCGCCGCGGGAGCGCGGTCAGGGGCTCAGGGTCCCGAGGTCCTGGGTGCCGACCACGCCGAGCAGCACGAACTGCTCCGCGGCGTCGGTGCCCGGTGCGGGGGTGAACCAGAGCAGCCGCTGGAAGCCGTCCTCGCTCAGCAGGGAAAGGCAGTCGGTCTCGATAACGCCCAGCGACGCGTGCACGATCCGCTTGCGGTCCCAGCGCCGCACGGCGACATCGCCGAGCGCCCAGAGCTCGGCGAACTCGGCTGACGCCGCCTGCAGTGCGCGGACGAGCCCGGCGACCTCGGAATCCCGGCCGCCCCGGCGCGCCTGGGCGGCGCGCAGGTCGGCGACCATCACTGCGGAGTGGTGGGCGTGTTCGTCCTCGGGGTACATGCGCCGCGCCGACGGCTCGGTGAACCACCGGTAGACCAGGCTGGCCCGCCGGCCGGAGTGCCCCGCCGACTCGCCCACCAGGGCGCGGGCGAGCTCGTTCTGCACCAGGACGGCGTGCAGGTCGGTGATGACCATCGCCGGGGTGCAGTCGAGGCGCTCCAGGAGGTCGAGCATGCCGGGGTGCACGTGGTCGGCGGCGGTGCCCGGCGGCGGAACCGCGCGCCCGGCCAGCCGGTACAGGTGGCTGCGCTCGTCGCCGGTGAGCCGCAGCGCCCGCGCAAATGCCGCCAACATCTGCTCCGAGGGCTGGGAGCCCGCGCCCTGCTCGACCTCGGTGTAGTACTCCACCGAGGCCCCGGCGAGCTGGGCCACCTCGTCGCGCCGCAGCCCCGCGACCCGGCGGCGCGGGCCCGCGGGCAGGCCGACGTCGGCGGGGCGGATGCGGTCGCGGCGGGTGCGCAGGAAGGCTCCGAGTTCGGCGAGGTCCATGCCGCCCATGCTTCCCCTTCGGCGCGGCGCTACCCAGGGGGCGGCATCCCCAGGGTCCGCTGCCTCTGCTCCGGCAGCGGGAGGCGGGCTTAGCGTCGGGATCTGGCAGAGGGGCGCACCTGCCCCCTGACCTGCACACCGCGCCCGGTCCGGGACCGGCCCGCCCGTCCTTGGAGGGACCATGCACAGCACCGAACCCGCGCGCACCGCGCTCATCACCGGCGGCAACCGCGGACTGGGCCGGTCGATCGCGGAGTCATTGGCCGACGCCGGCACCGACATCGCCATCACCTACCGCACCCACCCAGACGAGGCCGCAGAAGTGGTCCGGGCGGTCGAGGAGCGCGGACGCTCTGCCGCCGCCCTGCACCTGGACACCACCGCCACCGGCGGCTTCCCCGAGTTCACCGAGCGGCTCCGGACCGCGCTGTCGGAGCGCTGCGGCCGGACCTCCTTCGACGTGCTGGTGAACAACGCCGGGTTCGCCGAGCGCACCCCGCTGGGCGGTACCGCCGGCGACCAGCTCGACCGGCTCTACGCGGTACACGTCAAAGGCGTCTACCTGCTGACCCAGGCGCTGGCCACCGCGCCCGAGGGGGCCGCTCCGCTGCTGGCCGACGGCGGGCGCATCGTCAACCTCTCCTCGGGGCTGGCGCGCTTCGTCACGCCGCCCAACGCGGCCTACGCGGCGATGAAGGGCGCAGTGGAGGTGCTCACCCGCTACTGGGCGGCCGAGCTGGGGCCGCGCGGCATCACGGTGAACACCGTGGCGCCGGGGCCGGTGCCCACCGACTTCGCGGGCGGCTACATCCGCGACAGCGCCGACATCCAGGCCTCGATGGCGGGCATGACCGCACTGGGCCGGATGGCGGACGCCGACGACATCGGCCCCGCCGTGGCCGCCCTGGTGGCCGGCGGCACCGGCTGGATCACCGGCCAGCGCATCGAAGCCAGCGGCGGCTTCCGCCTCTGACCGGCCTTCCCGGAACGGTGCGGGCGCCCCGCCGGGTGAGCCGGCGGGGGCCCGCACCGTGCACATCACCGGTCCCGCGTGGAACCGCCGGCAAGCCGGGCCGCCGGCCCCCGCGGGGCGGCGCGGGTCACGGCTCGATCGCGCGCCGGAAGAACTCGTCCCGCACCGCGATCGACGCACGCGCGACCGGCGCATGGGCGCCCGCCGACTCGAAGCCGTGGAAGCCGCCGCCCCACAGATGGAAATCGACGGGAACGCCGGCCTGCGACAGCCGCGTGGCGTAGAGGGTGGCCTCGTCGCGGAACGACTCCGTCGCGCCGCAGTCGATGTAGGTCCGGGGCAGCCCCGCGAGGTCGTCGGCACGCGCCGGTGCGGCGTACGGCGAGACGTCCGGGCCGCCGCGGCGGTCACCCAGCAGCGCGGTCCAGCCGAAGAGGTTGTCGTTGCGGTCCCAGGTGCCCTCGTTGTCGAGCATGCGGCTGCTGTGGGTCTGCAGGCGGTCGTCGAGCATCGGGCACATCAGGACCTGGTGGCTCAGGGCCGGCACCCCCGGTCCCGGGCGAGCAGCGCCGTGCCTGCGGCCAGGCCGCCGCCGGCGCTCCCGCCGGCGATAATCAGGCGGTCCGGATCGATACCCAGTTCGGAGGCGTTGCCGGCGGTCCACACCAGGCCGGCGTAGCAGTCCTCGACGGGCGCCGGGTCGGGGTGTTCGGGTGCAAGGCGGTACTCGACCGACACCGCGACCGCCTTGCCTTCGGCCACGTAGGGCAGAACCTTGTCCACTCCCGTGGTGCGGTCGCCGATCACCATGCCGCCGCCGTGGGTGTGGTAGATCCCGGGCAGCGGTGCGGCGGCGTTCCGCGGCCGCAGGATCAGTACGGTGACGTCCGGCTCGCCGGCCGGCCCGGGCACCTGCCGCTCCTCCAGGGTGACGGAGCCGCCCGCGGTCAGGTCGGGTTCGGCCATCCCGAATGCCTTCGGCGACTGCCGGATGATGTGCAGGCTCTCCGGTGTGAAGCGCGCATAGTTCTTCAGCGCCGCCTCCAGCACCGGAACGAGCTCGGCGTCGAACGGGGGGCGGATCGGGGTGTCGGTGAAGACCGGTTCGGCGTCGGTGTCCGGCATATGCCCCTCCTTGAACAGGTTCCCCCCACCCTGCGTGAGCGGCAGCGCGGAGGCCACCCGCAATCGGGAGGGCTTTCGCGCCCGCCGCCCGCCATGTGGCGGGGGCGGTGTGCAGGGCAGCACCGCCGGCGCGGGTCAGGAGGCTCCGGCCGTCCCGGCTCCGCTCTGCCCGATGCGCCAGAGGAGGACCGCGGCAGACGCGCGCTGGCGCCCACCGGGCCGGGCGAGGCCGAAGCCGAGCTGGGCGGCCAGCCACGCCAGGCGTTCCTGCAGGGTCGAATGGTGGATGTGCAGGCAGGCCGCTGCCTGCCGCAGGCTGGGTCGGTCGAGGACCGCCTGGAGCGTGTCGATCGCCCACGGCCTCTTGGACATCGCCGCATCGAGCCGCCGCACGTCCCCGACGTCCATTGCCGCGTGCGGGGGTACCTGCTCGGCGACGGCGGCGAGCGCGCCGAGAACGGCATCGTCCACCTGGGACGGTCCGGCACCGCCGACGCGGTCAGCGAGGCTCAGCGCGGTCCGGGCTTGTTCGAGAGCGCGTGGGAGGCCTTCCGCGTCCTCCGCGGCGGCCGAGCCGAGCCGCACATCGCCGGGGAGATCCACGGGGCCGCGCAGCACGGCCACGCAGTGCGGCCCGAGTCGCGTGACGTGCGGAGCCGGCAGCGTGGGCGCATCGCTGACCACCACGGTCACCGGACCGGACAGCCCGAGCCGGGCGGCGGCGTCGCGCCGCTCCTCGGCGGAGGCACTGGGGTCGCAGGCGATGCGCAGTGCTTCATCGGCCGAGCGGTGCGCAGGACTCCGGGTGAGCGCTTGTACCGCGCGGGCGGCCCGCTCCAGGATGAGCGCGTCCAGCGGCCCGCGCTGAGCGCTCCGCTCCAGCCAGACGAAGGAACCCGGCTGCCCCCTGACGTCAGCGCGCGGCCCCACCGCGGAGGCAGCCCCGGGGATCTGGCGCCCCTCGGTGTCGAAGCGGCAGGTGATGCCGCGCCCCGCATCGTGCAGCCCCGCGGCCGCCCCGGCGAGCTGCGCCGCCGCGCGGACGACCGCCGCCGCAGTGGCCCGCTCCTCGACGAGGCGGTCGAACATGTCGATGACCCGCAGCGCCCCCGCCGCTTCGCCGTCGACCACGCCCAGCTTGACGATCAATTCGCGCACGCCAGCCTCCCAGGTCCGCTGCACCTCTGGGAGTACCACGCCGGCTGGGCGGTGCCTAGGGCGTGTTGGGTGGACAACTGCCCTGCTGCGCGTCCTGGTCCCAGCTCTTCTGCGTACCGCGGACAGCGCTCCGCCCGGCCGCTGCCCGCGAGGGGGAGCGGCCGGGCGGTGGGGTTACTTGGCGGCGCCGTCCGGGTCGGCCGTGGCCGGGGCGGTCTGGGGGCCGTCGCCGTAGTCGGTTGCGCGGACGGTGGCGAGCTTGGTGCGCATGCTCTTCATCAGGAAGTAGAGGACCGCGGCGATGGCGGCGATGACGATGAAGCCCAGGACACCGGGTGTGACGGTGTCGGAGTTGATCTGGACTTGGGCCAGGGCGGCTGCGGATTCCATGCCACTCATGCTCTCACCGCTGCTTCGACGCCTGCGAACAGGTCCGTCTCGGGGAGTTCGGTGTCGACCAGGGAGCGGGCGAGGTGGTAGTCCTCGGTCGGCCACGCCGCGCGCTGCGCCTCCAGGGGAACGGCGAACCAGAAGCCGTTCGGGTCGACCTGGGTGGCGTGGGCCTTGAGGGCGAGATCACGCGTCTCGAAGTGCTCACCGCAGTCGATGCGGGTGGTGATGTCCCACACGGGCCAGTCGCGGCCCTCGGCGCGCTTGAGCCACTCCTCGTAGGGGTCTTCCAGGCCGCGCTCCTTGAGCAGGGCGGAGATGGCCTCGAAGCGCTCGCGGGTGAAGGAGACGTGGTAGTAGAGCTTGAGGGGCTGCCAGGGCTCGCCCGCGTCGGGGTAGCGGTCGGGGTCGCCGGCCGCGTCGAACGCCTCGACCGAGACGCGGTTGGTCATGATGTGGTCGGGGTGCGGGTAGCCGCCGTTGTCGTCGTAGGTGAGGACGACATGCGGGCGGAACCTGCGGATGGAGCGGACCAGGGGCTCGCTCGCCACCTCCAGCGGCTGGAGTGCGAAGCAGCCCTCGGGCAGCGGCGGCAGCGGGTCGCCCTCGGGCAGGCCGGAGTCGATGAAGCCGCTGAACTCCTGGCGGACGCCGAGGATGCGGCGCGCCTCGTCCATCTCGCGGCGGCGGACGCCGGCGATGTCGGCGGTGATCTCCGGCCGGTCCATGGCCGGGTTGAGGATGGAGCCCCGCTCACCTCCGGTCAGCGTGACGACCAGCACGTCGGCGCCTTGGGAGACGTAGTGGACCATGGTGGCCGCACCCTTGCTGGACTCGTCGTCGGGGTGGGCATGGACGGCCATGAGCCGCAGACGCTCGGACACTGCAGTTACCCCTCGGTGGACTCGGGTCGGTCGGAGGACCTGGAGGAAAGACTCTGCCCGGGACTCTGCCGGGCACCTGCACCCGCCCTTGCCCCGACACGGGGGTGCGCTGGAGCGGGGGTGGAACGGAAGCCCCATCGGGCGGGGCTATCTTAGACAACGACGACCCCACGTTCGGAGATTCCCGCATGCCCGAGAGCCCCGCTGACCTCAGCTCCGACGGCGCTGCGCGCCGCAGCGGAGCGGCCGCCGACACTGCCGCGGCCGGGGCGCGGCAGCCGCTGTGGCGCCGGCACGGCAGCAAGCCGGTCTTCTTCTTCCTGGCCCTGCTCGCGGCCGCCGTCTTCACGTTCGGCTGGGGCACCGCGCTGGTGAGCTACGGCGAGACCGGCGGCGTCGCGCAGCAGACCATCGCCTGGGACATCACCTCTGAGTCCGAAGCCTCCATCACCTTCGAGGTGAGCTCGGACACTCAGGTGAGCTGCCTGGTCCGCGCCTACGACGAGCAGCACGTCGAGGTCGGCCAGACCGAGGTGGAGCTGGAACCGGGCACCCGCAGCGTGACGGCGACGATCGAGACGGTCCGCGCGGCCGTCATGGTGGAGGTCGCGTCCTGCCAGGAGCTCTCCGGCCAGTAGCGGCCCCGCCGACCTGCCGACCCGATTCCCCGCGGGCGCCCGGGCGCCCGCCGCACGGCCGGCCCGGCTGAACCGCAGCCCGCCCCCCTGCCGCTCCGGCTGCGCGGGAGGGCAGAGCGGCGGCCTGCGGGCTCCGCTGCCTACCCCGGGCGGGCGCCGTCCACCCGCGATCGGGCCATGCGGTCCGGCAGCGCCGCCGAATCGGCTCCGCTGCAACACGGGGACCAGCGCGGCGGCGGCCGACAGCGCCCGGTCCGGTGAGCGGAGCAGCGGAAGCGGGTACACCGTCCGCTGAGACAGCACCGAGACCGTCACCGCCGCGGCCGCGCCCCCGAGGCGTCTGCCACCCCCGCTGCACCGCCTTCCGACCAGCCGCGGAGGGCCGGGAAGGCCGTCCGCACAGCCCTTCCGCGCAGAACACGCGGTGATAATCTCGTAAGTTCAGCTGCGGCCGAACGGATGGCCGCAGCGGTCAGACGCACTAGGGAGTTCCCGTGACCGAGACCCGCGATGACAACGTCACCTGGCTGACGCAGGAGGCGTATGACCGGCTCAAGGCGGAGCTGGAACAGCTTTCGGGGCCTGGTCGCATCGAGATCGCGGACCGCATCGAAGCCGCCCGCGAGGAGGGCGACCTCAAGGAGAACGGCGGTTACCACGCGGCAAAGGAGGAGCAGGGCAAGAACGAGGCCCGCATCCTCCAGCTCCAGAACATCCTGCGCAACGCCCGCGTCGGCAAGGCGCCGCGCAAGGAGGGTGAGGTCGGCCCCGGCATGACCGTCACCATCAAGTTCGAAGGCGACGACGAGGAGGTCACCTTCCTCCTCGCCTCCCGGGAGGAGAGTGGCGCGCCCATCGACGTCTACTCCCCCAAGTCGCCGCTAGGGAGCGCGATCAACGGGAAGAAGATCGGGGACACGGTGAGCTACACACTCCCGAACGGCAAGAGCCTCTCGGTAGAGATCATCGACGCAGTCCCGTACGGGGCCTAGCCCTCACACCGCACACACGCGGAAGGGGGCGGCGACCAGCCGCCCCTTCCGCGTTACAGGGGTTCTTGCCCGCGGCGCTGCCGCCCCGCTGCCGGGCCCCTGGACGTCCGGGGGCGCCGGGGCGGCATCAGGGCAGCGGGGGCGCGTCGCAGTCGGGGGCGGCTTCCGCCTCGCCGCCCGCACCGGTGAAGGCGGCGGGTATGTAGTCGCCGTTCCCGATGCGGTACCAGCGGTCGGAGCTGCCGCCGGGGCCGGAGACCGCATCGCCCGCCGCGGAGCAGGCAACCGGGACTTCGGCGGCGTGGGCGGCCAGCCCGGTCTCGGGGTACTCGATGCCGGGTCCGGAGCGCACGCGCACCGGGTCGGCCGCGGTGGCGGTGGTGACCCGGGCACGCGGATCGGGCCTGCCGGTCCACAGGTAGTCGACCCGGACCCAGGCGTTGGTCTCCAGGGCGAGGGCGTCGTTGAAGGTGCCGTCGGCCAGGTCGATGCCGGCCGGGTTGGCCACGGTGCGGCCGAATCCGTCCCGGCCGCCGTTGTGCCCGCCGTTGAAGGCGGCCTGCGCCTGCGGGGTGCCCTGCGGGAGATCGCCCCACTCTTCGCGGTCGGCGTTCCAGTGGTCGTCCCTGATGTTCCAGGGGCCGACGTCCCAGACGGGCGCGTAGGCGCAGCGGCGGTCCTCGCCCTCGGTGCAGACGCGGACGGAGTACTCGCCGCCGTCCTTCTCGGCAAGGCCGCGGCGGGAGGGCAGCGCCACGAAGTGGTCGTCGGGGCGGACGGTGTGGCCGTTGGCGGTGCCGGCGCCCACCAGGCCGATGCGGGTCGCGAAGAGCCGCGCCGAGTAGGGCCGCTCGGGGCCGGTGCGGCCGCCGGGCGAGGGCTCGCCAACCGGACGCAGCCGAGCGCTGGTGAGGACCGCGCCGTCCTCGGCGGTGTCCGAGCCGAGGCCGACGCGCAGCTGCACGCGCTCGGCGGTCTGCGCCAGTTCGACGCGGACCCGGCCGTCACCGGCGCCGGCCGCGCGCCACTCCCCCCATGCCCCGCCGGCGGGGGCGCCGCGCGCCTCCACGAGAACGTCACCGGATCCCTCCACACCGACCTCCACCTCGACGGCGTCGGCGGGCCGGCCCAGGTCGCGGGGCGGGAAGACCGCCTGCGCGGCGGGGGTGCCGCCGGCCTCGTGCAGGGACGCGGTGGGCTCGGTGCCGGGGAGGGCGCGCAGTCCGCCGCCGCCGGCCACCGCGCCGGTGGTGTCGGCCTGCGCCGGGTCCTGCTCGATCCAGCCCTGGGCGGCGGGGTGCGTCGCCGCTGCGGGAGCCGCCGTGGCGAGTGCGAATACGCCCGCGGCGGCGATCGCGCCGGTGCGCAGCCAGGTGCGCTGCATGGTCGCCCTTTCCCTCGTCCCGCCCTGCCGCGGCCGTCAGCGCCGCTGCGCCGGTTCCGGCCGCCGCGTCCGCCCGTGCCCCCTCCGGGGAACGCGCGGATGCGGACGCCTCTCACAGAGCGCCAATAACAGTAAGCAATCGGTCACAAGCGGTGACAAGCACGCCGCGCCGCGGGCGCGATGATCCGGTCGTGCGGATCGGCGGCGTAGCGGGCACTTCGGGGCGTTACGCAGTGGTTTGCGGCCTATGCCGGGCCTGGGGGTGCGTCATGCGGTGGTCACTGCACGGGCAGGGTGCGCCACGCGGGCAGGCTGGACCGCCGCCGGGGCGTGTGGCCCAGCCGAAGCGCCGAGGGTGGGCGCCCGCCGCCCGCTGCCAGAGCGGTCAGGATGCGAACGCGAGGAGGCAGGCGGTGAAGCTGTGCACGTGGTTGCGTCCGGCGACGGGGCCGACCTCGCCCGCCGCGAAGAAGCCGGTGACGGCCTCCACGCCGAGGGTGCGGCGCACGGCCCGCACGTCGTGGTCGGCGGAGTCGAACATGGCTGCCCCGCGGCCGTTGCAGGAGAACAGGAGTACGCCTCCGGACCGGCCCCCGGTGTCTTCGCCGAACACGCCGAGCCGCTCGCTCAGGTCGGTCTCCGCGGTGTCGCGGTCGCGCACCTGGAACCGGACGGTCTGGCCGACCTGGACCGAGTCGCCGATGCTGATGCTGCCGCCGTCCGGATCGGCGGCGACCACCGAGCGCACGAGGAAGTCGCCGCGCTCGTGCCGGTCGGCATATTCGTCCATCGCGATGCCGATGTGCAGGCCGCCGTTGGCCGCAAGCTCCTGGTCCTCCGGCGACAGGGAGTTGACCAGGGTCTCCAGTCGCTCGTAGGCGGGCGCGCCGGCCAAGCCGGTCACCACGTTGCCGTCGGCGCCGGTGATCGCCATCGACGGCCCGATCGGGCGGCAGCCCTGGCTGACGACGGTGCCGACGATTCCCTCGCCGCCGAGCATCAGGCCGATCGCGCCGGCCTCGACCACCTCGCCCTCGAAGAACAGCCGCACCGAGTCCTCGCCGCCCATGCCGTCGGCGAGACCGCCGACGACCGGCAGGCCGCCGAGGGCGTCGGTCGAGCGCTCCACGAAGGACTGCGCCGGGAACCGGTAGGGGTCGGCGAGGAGCAGCGCGGCCTGGTCGCCGGGGCCGGGCTCGTGCATTCCGATCACGGCGAGGTGGTCGCCCTCGGGGACGATGTCCAGCTGGAAGGGGGTGAGGGTGACGTCGGGCAGCCGGGCCGCCCACACGCTGACCGCACCGCGGCCTTCGACTCCGCGGCCGCCGCCGATGACGCCGGCGGACGTGCAGCCGATGCTGACCGACCCGGTCGCCATGTCCATCACCCGGTGGCCGGCGAGCTCCGCCTCGTCCGCGTCGAGCCCGCACACCGAGAAGAAGACCAGGTCGGCGGGGCCGTCGAGAGCATCCATCGCGTGCCGCGCAGCACGCTCGGCCGCGCTTACGAGGTCAGCGCCGGATGCCAGTGCATCGCCGAACCTGGCCACTGATCGCTCCCCACATTGCTGAACGGCCCGCGCTGCGGCACGCGGCGCCTGCCTTCATGATCCCAGTCCCTGACGTGCAACCGGTGCGCCGGCCGCGCTATTTCCGCCTGGCCGCACCGGTGGACCGGCGCGGGGCAGCGGGAGCTGCCGCGGTCGCACTGCACCGGCAGCCCGCTCCCGCCGTTCCCCCGATCGGCGCGGTTACGCGCCCCGCGGCCGCCAGCGGACGGTACCGCCGAACCGCGGACCGCGGCACCGCCGCGCCCCTAGACTCTGCGGCGTGCATGCCGAACCCCCTGCAGTGCCAGCGACAGCATCGTCCGCAGCGGCCGCGGCGGCGGAGCCTCCCGAGGCGCTGCCGCGCACGCTGGCCGACCTGCGCGCATCCGGCCACGTCCGCGCCGGGGTCAAGGACGAGGTCCGAGCCGCGCTTCTCGCCCGGATGCGTTCGGGGGCGGCGCGGTTCCCGGGCATGGTGGGGTTCGACGCGACGGTGCTGCCGCGGCTGGAGCGCGCGCTGCTGGCCCGCCAGGACGTGGTGCTGCTGGGCGAGCGGGGGCAGGGGAAGAGCCGGCTGCTGCGCGCGGTCGGCGGACTGCTCGACGCGTGGACGCCGGTGGTCCGGGGCTGCCCGCTGAACGACCACCCGTATGCCCCGGTCTGCCCGGCCTGCCGGCGTGCCGCCGCGGAGCAGGGCGACGCGCTTCCGGTGGACTGGCTGCACCGCGGCGAGCGGTACCGGGAGAAGACCGCGACACCGGACACGTCGGTCGGCGACCTCATCGGCGACATCGATCCGGCCCGGTTGGCCGAGGGGCGCTCGCTGGGCGACCCGGAGTCGGTGCACTACGGGCTGCTGGCCCGCGCGAACCGGGGTGTCGCCGCTCTGAACGAGCTCCCCGACCTGCCGGCGCGCACCCAGGTGGCGCTGTTCGGCGTACTGGAGGAGCGGGAGCTGCAGGTGCGCGGGCATGCGCTGCGGATGCCGCTGGACCTGCTCGTAGTCGCCACGGCCAACCCGGTGGACTACACCGATCGCGGGCGGATCGTCACGCCGCTGAAGGACCGGTTCGGCGCGGAGCTGCGCACGCACTACCCGGTGGATCTGGACGACGAGATCGCCCTGATCAGACAGGAGGCGGGTGACCTCGGCGAGGCGTGCGTTCCGGCACACGTGGTGGAGGCGGCCGCCCGCTTCACCCGCCTGGTGCGCGGCGCCGACGCGGTGGACGCCCGCTCGGGGGTTTCGGCCCGGTTCGGGATCGGCGCGGTGCGGACCGCTGCGGCGTCGGCGGAGCGGAGGGCGGCGCTGGCGGGCGAGAAGGCGCCCACGGCGCGCGTCTGCGACCTGGCCGGCGCCGTGCACGCGCTGGCCGGCAAGGTGGAGTTCGCGCACGGCGAGGAGGACCGCGCGGCCGAGCACCTGGAGCACCTGCTGCGCCGAGCGGTGGCCGAGACCTTCCGCGCCCGCCTCGACACGGCCGACCTGGATCCGCTGGTCCGCCACTTCGCCGCCGGCGGTACGGCGCTGGCCGGCGCCGACGCCACTGCGGCCGACGTCCTGGGACCGCTCCCTGCTCTCCCGCTCGCTGCCGATGCCGGAGCCCCGCCCCTCGGTGCAGCCCAGAGCGCCGGTTCCGACGGCGCGGCCGCCGCGGCGGCCGCTCTCGCACTGGAGGGCCTCTACCTCACCCGCCGCCTCTCCAAGTCGCCCGTGCCCGGCGCCGAGGACACGGCGGCCTACCAGACCTGAGGCCGGCTGCCGCACGTTCTCGCCCGTCCCTGCCGGCCTTGCTGGACGCGGGGTGGTCGGGTGCCGGATGGCCGCGGGGCGGGGCTCACGGCACTGCGGCGCGGACGGTTGCGCCGGCGGTCTCCCACACCCTCCCCGCCGCTGCGGGGAGGGTGTGCGACCAGGGTTTCCGCTGTTCGCGGGGCCGGGGCAGAGCAGACCGAAGGCTCCCGCATCCCTGCTGTCGGCTTTGCCGGCGGTCTTTCCGCTCTGTCCCACCGCTTTGGAATCCATGCGCGGCCAGTGGTGCTGGTGATCACAGGGCTGGGCCGGTTGAGACCGTAGGCTCCCGCGCCCCTGCAGCCGGCGATCTGATGTTCATTGCGTCGGACCAGCGGAAAAGCGGCAGCGACGGCGAGGGCCGGAGGGGGCCTCGGGTCGGCGGCCGGACGGCGGTTGGTCAGTGCGTCGCAACGGGAAATGCAGCAGCAACGGCAGCGGGGCCGGAAGTCCGGGTCGGCCGCCGGGCGCGGGCTGGCTCGAGGGCTCGGCCGCGGCGCTGGTCGGCGCACAGGGGGACGGGTGTGACTGGTGTGAATAGCGGGGCTGCAGGGGTTGCAGGGTCGGCGGCAGTCGGACCCGGCGCGGGCGGGCGGTTCGCGAACCGCTGGTAACACCTCACCGGGGCCACGACTCCCACCTTTTCAAGGCCAGATGCGCGGAAAACCCGGGAGGTGTGGCCGTTCCGCTGCCCATTCGCCGGGCCATTTTCACTCTGCGTGGCGACATATGGGGCAAACCTGGCGCCGGCCACCGAGGGGGCATGGGCGTCCGGTTTAGGGGGCTTACGCGCAGGAGCGCGGCGCGTTCATTTTCCGCGGGCCGAGAGGTCACTCCTGCCTCAAACCGCCCAAAGCGGCCAATCCGACGCCGCGACTCGCGCCTTTTCGCCGATCGGGCCGCGAAAAAGGTGGGTGCGCGGGAATTAGGCACCGCGACGCTGCGTGACTTCGCGTTTGCGCAGGTCAGCGTGGCGCGATATCGGGCTTTGCGTGCGGGGCCTGCAGGGGGAGGACCCCTCGTGCTAGGTGCGGGTTTGCAGGGACCCCGTTGCTGTGTCCGTTTTCATGGCATTTGCCCCCTGTGCCCGCCACGCGACCAGCCCGCCCCCGGCCGGCCAGCCCACGCCCCCGCCCATCCTCGCCGTCGCTGCCGCTTCTCCGCTTGTCCGACGCAATGATCATCCGCCAGCCGACTGCAGAGGCGCGGGAGCCAGGCAACCTCCCCCGCCCCTGCACTCACACCCGCCCCCTGACCACGCGACGCCCGGCCGCCAACCCGCGGCCCCGCCCCCCTTGCCGTCGCCGCCGCTTCTCCGCTTGTCCGACGCAATGACCATCAGATAGCCGACTGCAGGGGTGCGGGAGCCTTTGGCCTGATCCGCCCCAGCCCCGGGGCCAGCAGCACTCTGGTTGCACGCCGTGTCCGATGCGGCGGAACAGAGCGAGGAATCCGTCGGCGAGGCCGTCCTTGTCTTGATGCCGTGGACCCTCCCCGGCGACCAGCAGGTCCCTGTCCGCACACCGCTCCGAAGCAGCGGCACAGGAGGCCAAGCCTGCCGGCGAAGCCGCCCGTGTGCTGGTTGGCGGGCCCCGCCATCGCCACCTTCCACGTGTCCCCCGCAGCGGCCGTCCACCGGCCGGCCTCTGCGGGGCTGGACTCCGCGACTGGGGCGCGGGACCATCGCGCGATGGAGCGATTTCGCTACGCGGCGGGGGCGGTGGGGGGCGATCCGCTGGCGCCGCCAGTGGACCTCGCGCGCGAGTTGGCCGCGGTCGGGCGGACGGTGTTCGCCGGCGGCAGTGTCGCCGGCGCCCTGGCGCAGCGGCGGCGCGCAGCACGGGAGCGCGCCGTGCGTGCCGTGCTCGACGCGGCGCTGAAGGCCGAACGGAGCGCCCTCGCCGACGACCCCTCCGACGACGCGCGGCTGCGCGAGAGCCAGCTCGCGTCTCTGCCCGACGACCCCGCGGCAGCGATCCGCGAGCTGCTTGCCGAGCCCTATCCCTGGCGGTCGGAGCAGGCACGGGCCGCCGTCGACCAGCTTGTCGCGGCGGCCGGGGCGGAGACCGCGGCGCGGCGCGCCGCAACCCTGGCCGCGCTCCTCGAAGCTGCCGCGCGCGGCGAAGACGTCGATCCGGACGCGATCCGCGCGGCGGCCGGCCCGCTGCCCGGCCTCGGCGACCGGCCGAGCGCCCGCGACCTCGCGGACGTACTCGCCGAGCGCATGGCCGCCGGCGTTCAAACACCCCCTCCCCCCGGCAATGGCGGCAGCGCGGATCCGGACGCGTGGGACGACCTGCTGCGCGCCGCCCATCCCGGGCTCGCGCCCGCCCTGCAGCGCCTGGCCCGCGCCGTGCAGCTGCACCGGCCCGACGCCGCCTGGGCGCAGGGCGGCGGGCACGGCTCCGGTCCCGGACTCGGAGCCCAGGGCGGTTCGGGCACGGCAGCGCCCGGCGGAGGCGCACTGCCCGAGGACGACGTCGACGGCGCACTGCGGTCCAGTGGCCTGGTCACCGGGCCGCCGCGCGCCCCGCGGCTTACCGCGGCCGCGGCTCAGCGGATCGGCAACGATGTGCTGCGGTCACTCGCACCCGAGGCTGGCCCGCCCGGCGGACACCGGTCACCGCGGGCCTCCGGGGCCGGCGACCCGGCGGGAGGAGACGCACCGTGGCACCCCGGTGTACCGATCGACGCGGCCGCCACGGTGCGCGCGGCCCTGCTGCGCGACCGGGCGGCGAACGCGGCGCGCATGTCGGTATCGGAGACCCTGCCGCACGGCTGCGCTCCGGGGCCGGCTCCGCTGCAGATCCTGCCCGCCGACCTGCGCGGCACAGACGCCGAGGGCGAGCGTGCCGCAGCGGTCTGCCTGCTCGTCGACCAGTCCCACTCGATGGTGCAGAGCGGGCTCCTCGCGCCCGCACGCGAGGCCGCGCTCGCGCTCTACGCGCTGGCCGGCGCCCGCGGACGGCGGGACTCCGTCGCCGTGATCGGCTTCGACCGGGAGGCGCGCGTCCAGTCGGCCGCCGACCTCCTCGCGCCGCCGCGGCGCGTGCAGGGCAGCAACGCGGCACACGCGTTCCAGCTGGCCGCGCGCCATTTCGCGCGGCACCCCGGGTTGGCGCCGGCGGTCGTCGCGGTGACTGACGGGGAACCGACCGCCCATCCGGGACCCGACGGCTCCGGCATCTTCGCCTGGCCGCCGGTTCCGGAGACGGCCGCAGCGACGGCGTCCGCCCTCGACTCGCTCGCGGCCCGCCGCGCCCGGCTGATCCTGGTGTCCCCGGCCCCTCCCGGACCTCTGGCAGACGCCTTCGTCTCCCGCGGAGGCACGGTCCATTCCGGCGGACTCACTCCGCACGGGGTCCTCCGCGCCGCTTTCCCGGGAGCGCTCTGACCGCCGCTCGCCCGCTGCGGCCCCGGCCCGGATCAGCTGCCGGATTCAGGCGCGCCCCGGTCCCGAGGCCGGAACCTGCCGCGGAGCGGGCGCTGTTCCACCCCGGTGCAGCGCTGGCCCCTCACTCCCCTCCACGGGGGCGGCAGAGCCGCTGAGAAGCCTGGCGGCCCCAGCCCGACCGGGTGGCCGGGGGCGGCCAGAGTGCCGCAGAAGCGGCAGGGCAGCGGCGGCGGCACTGGGCCCGCCGCTGCCGCACACCGGCCTGAAGCGGCGGCGGAAGGCACCAGGGGCCGGCGGAGCCGCTCGGTCGCCGACTGAGCGGTACGTCCGTCCCGTGGTCTGCGACGGCGCCGCCCGCTGCGGCTTCCCGCAGTGAGGGCGCCCGGTGGGCCGCTGCCCTGCCGCGCACCGCCCCGGCACATCCCCTCGCGGCGCCTCCAACCGAGGAGGCGAGCAGGCAAGGCGGGCCCGACCTAGTCGCGGCGGTAGGCGGTGACGTCGCCGATCTCGTACTGGAAGCGGGTGCTGTTCCCGGCGAAGACGACCCACTCGACGGCGATGGGGCGGTCGGCGGAGAAAGCGGTCCGGTAGAGCTCGAGGACGGGGACGCCCTGGCCGAGCCGGAGGTCGTCGGCTTCTTCCGGGGAAGGCATGCGGGTGGCCAGTTCGTCGACGTGGCCCACCTGGCGGTGGCCCAGGGCGGTGAGGGCCGCGACGGCGCCATCGGGCAGGTCGGCCGGGTGCATCAGCTGGGTGCCCTGGGCGATGTCCATCGGGTAGTAGGAGGTGCGCCGCATCGTGCAGCGCTCCTCCACGTAGCCGTAGGTCCGGCGCACCACGACCCGCTCGCCCTCGCTGATGCGCAAGCGGCTGCCGATCTCGGCCGTGGCTGCGGCGATCAGCAGCTCCGACACCTTGGCGCTCAGCGCGAACGCGTCGAACTCGATTCCGCTGCCCGAGCGGCCGCGCTCGCGGTTGGCGTAGTAGGTGATCGGCAGGATCTCCTGCACGAAGTGGCCCTTGCCCGGGTGGCTGGCGACAAGCCCCTGGTTGCGCAGCATGCCCAGGGCGAGGCGCACCGTGTTCCGGGAGGCCTCGAACCGCTCTTCCAGCTCCTTCTCGGATGCGACGCGCTCCCCCGGGTCCAGCTCGCCGCCCTCGATCTCGGCCCGCAGAGTACGGGCAATCTGGCGATAGCGGCTCTCTTCGCGCATATTCGCTTCCTCATCGGGGTATGTGACTCATACCAACAAGTCCACCAACCGGCACCGGTCCACTGGCTCTACCAGATTACCCGAGTGGACCGATTCCCGGGATCGCCAGCACCCCGGCGCAGCACACCAATCCGCCCCACAGGGCGGTCCGCCCGGAAGGAGACCCGATGCTGATCTTCGTTCTCACCGCCGCGCTCGTCCTCGCCGGACTCGCCTTCGGCTTCCTGCTCGCCGTGTCGATCGGCATCCGCCGCAGCGACCGCCGCGGCGGCTACCGCTCCCTGCGCGACGACTCCGACACCGGCCGCCTGGCACTGTCCGGCCAGCGCGTCTGCGGCCTCGGATTCCGCGACGCCGACCCCGCGCTCGCGACCGCCGCGAAGACCGCGCGCACCCTTGAAACCCTCTGAGGTCCCCCCGGCCCGCGCCGCCGCCCAGGGCGCAGGTCAGCGTTCGTGGATGTTGATGCCGAGAGCCGCTCCGAGCACCCCCGGGCCGACTTCGCCGCCGAGCGAGAGCAGCTGGTACCGGTCGGCCGGCATCAGCGTCGACGTGAACGCCACCGGCCGCTCGCCGGAGAAGGACACCTTCTCGTGGACGAGGAGCGGCACCCCCGGGCCGAGCGCGAACAAGCCCGACTCCTTCAGCGACGGCATGCGCGCACCCACCACCTGCGCCGCGGACGTCTCCGGGAATCCGACGGCAGCGAGGATCTCCTTCGTGTCGCGCTCGGCGTGCCCGGGGTCGACGAGTTCGCCCCGGTGCGGCGAGTCCGCAGTGAGCGACAGCGGAAGATAGACCTGGCTCCGCTCCCAGAGCCGCCCGCCGATACTCCCGTCCCAGACGCGCACGACCACGCTGCGCTCGCCTTCACCGAGGTCGAGTGCGCGGGCGACCGCCGGCCCCGCCTCCTCCACCAGCAGACTGCGCTGCGGCGCGGGCTGCGCTCCTTGGCGCCCGGACAGCTCATCGGCCAGCGCCTCCGCAGGGTCGGTCCCGGACGGGTCGGCGAGCAACCGGGCGACCGGCCGGTATTCGCGCACCGTACTGCCGCTGCCCTGCTTGATGTCGATGCGGCCGCGGCTGCTGAGTTCCTGGAGGGCGCGGCGCACGGTGTTGCGCGAGGTGGAGTAGTACTCCATCAAGTGGTCTTCAGTGGGAAGGCGGACCCCAGGCGCATAGCGCCCCTCGTCGATGTCGTCCATCAGATCGTGGGCAATCTCGAGGTGCCGTGGATCCATCGTTCTGCTCGTTCCACTCTCTCTGGTGCGCAGAATTCGTGCTAATCATTTTTACCACGCTCCTGCGCGATGTTGCCCCCGGCCCGGCGCCGCGGGCTTGGCTCGGCTCGACTCGGCTTGACTCAGCTCGACTCGGCTTGGCTCGACTCGACTGGGCTTGACTGCGAGCTTCCATCCCCTCCGGGCGATTTATCACCAATAGCACCAACTGTCGCCTTCTCAGAGTGCCCCTCCGAGTGGGGCTTGACGCACCGACCCCACTGCGCCATCGTAAGAATCATAGGAATGAATCCTATGAAGCCGATCATTAACGGAAGCCGGCGCCGCACCGGCGCGGAAGCTCCGGCTCATGGAGGCGTTCCTGTACCGGGGCCCGACCCCTGTCCCGCGGCACCCGCCGCACGGCGCCCCGGACGCTAAGGAGGCACTCATGGACATCGTTGGCGGGATCGTGGTTCTCGTCCTGGTGGTCGTCTTCAGCACGCTCCTCGGCCTGCTCCTCGCCGCATCGATCGGCATCAGGCGCAGCGACAGCGGGCACTACGGCGCACTGCGCCACGGCGGCGGGACCGGCTCCTTCTCCAACGCCGGCCGCACCCTCTCCGGCCTCCGGTTCCCCGAGCGCCCGGGCACCGGGGAGTCGGGCTCCTCCGGAGCGCGGCTGCGCGCTGTGCCCGGCGATGGCAGCGAAAGCCGCGACCGGCTGACCGCGGCGCGCTAGGGCGTATGTGGCCCGCGGAACAGCTGCCCACCGCACACCCCTACGCCGGCTGCGCGCGGCACCGGTTCCGGACGGACCCGCCGGGCACGCGCTGCCCGGCCGCACGCGGCCCGCCTCCCCTGCCCTCAGGAGGCGGGCCGCCGGCGCGCTCGGGCGGCCGGACCGGTCTCCGACGGCAGCGGCCGCGCCGGTCCGCTGGACCGGCGCGGCCGTGCGCGCTCGCGGCTTCGGCGCCCGGATCTGCTCAGGACTCCGTCGAATTCGCCGTCTCCAGTGCGCCGAGGAGGTCGCCGACGAGGTCGTCCGCGGACTCGATGCCCACCGAGAGGCGCACGAGGTCACCGGGCACCTCCAGCGCCGAGCCGGCGGTGGAGGCGTGGGTCATGCGGGCGGGGTGCTCGATGAGGGACTCGACGCCGCCGAGCGACTCGCCCAGCGTGAACAGGCGCGTCTGGTCGCACACGGCCAGCGCCGCCTGCTCGCCGCCGCGGAGCCGGAACGACACCATGCCGCCGAACGCCTGCATCTGCCGCTCGGCGGTCTTGTGGCCCGGGTGGTCGTCCAGCCCCGGGTAGAGGACCGAGGACACGGCCGGGTGCCGGCTCAGCTCGCCGGCGATCCGTTCGGCGTTGGAGCAGTGCCGGTCCATGCGTACACCCAGCGTCTTGATCCCGCGCAGCGTGAGCCAGGAGTCGAAGGGGCCGGCGACCGCACCCATCGTGTTCTGGTGGAAGGCCAGCCGCTCGCCCAGTTCGGGGTCGGCCACGACCAGGGCCCCGCCGACCACGTCGGAGTGGCCGCCGACGTACTTGGTGGTGGAGTGCACGACGACGTCGGCGCCGAGCTCCAGCGGCCGCTGCAGGTAGGGCGAGGCGAAGGTGTTGTCGACGACCAGCAGCGCACCGCCGTCGTGGGCGACCTCGGCGACGGCCTCGATGTCGGTGATGTTGAGCAGCGGGTTGGTGGGCGTCTCCGTCCACACCGCGACGGTGCTCGGGCGCAGGGCGCGGCGCACGGCGCCGGGATCGGTCTGGTCGACGGCGTCCCACTCGATGCCCCAGCGGGTCAGGACCGTGGAGAAGAGGCGGAACGTGCCGCCGTAGGCGTCGCCGGGGATGATGACGTGGTCGCCGGGGCGGGCGATGGTCCGCACCAGGGTGTCCTCGGCGGCCATACCGGAGGCGAACGCGAGCCCGCGCGCGCCGGATTCCAGCGCCGCCAGGCACTCCTCCAGCGCAGTGCGCGTGGGGTTGGCGGTACGCGAGTACTCGAAGCCGCCGCGCAGCCCGCCGACCCCGTCCTGGGCATACGTGCTCGTCTGATAGATCGGCACCACCACCGCGCCGGTTTCGGCGTCGGCCTCCTGCCCGGCGTGAATCGCCAGCGTCTCAAACCCGTCGAACGTCATGGGGCCACAGTAGTGCGCGTGCGGCACGCCCGCGGCGCGCCGTTCCGGACCGGCCGGGGCATCGCCGGCGCCGCGCTCCCGAGGCTGCCGCGACCGCTGCGGCCTGCGCGGGTCAGCCCTCCGGCGGCGGCACGAGGTGCGGCCACCCGACGGCGGTGCGGGTGGGGCGCGGACCGCCCTCGCCGGCCTCCGGCAGCGGCGGGATCCAGCCCGCTGCGGGGTCGTAGCGGCGCACCACGCGGCCGGGCGTCCCGGCGATGACGCTGTGGTCGGGGTAGTCGCCGGCGCGCACCACCGCCCCGGCCGCGACGACGGAGTTGCGGCCGAGCCGGGCCCCCGGGAGCACGACGGCGTTGGCGCCGATCCAGCTGCCGGAGCCGATAACGACGGGGTGGTCCACGGGCCACTGGCGGCCGACGGAGATGTCCGGATCGGCGTACACGTGGCTCTGGTCGGTGATGTAGACGTAGGGCCCGGTGTAGACCTCGTCGCCGATGTCGATGCGGGTGTGCGCGACGACGTGGGTGCCGCGGCCGATCATGCAGCCGTCGCCGATCCGCAGCACCGTGGCAGGGCCGAGTTCGAGCCCGGGGAGCATGCCGGCGGACAGGGTGATGTCGGCGCCGATGAGGGTGTGCGAGCCGATCTCGATCCACGGCTCGCCGAAGACGGTGGCGGTGGGGAAGGCGATCGACGTGCCCGGGCCGTAGGCGGCGAACCGCCGCGCGGCGCGCGTGCCGGTGCGGATCTCGGCGTTGCTGCGCGCCCACGACCACGCGCTGCGCGCCACCCAGGAGAGCAACCCTCGCACCTTGCACCTACCGTTCAGTATCCCGGGGTGAACTGTAATAGCCCGCCCGACCGGCCCTTGCGCCGCCCCCGGTCCGGCCGAACGGCGCTCGGTGCGCGGCCGCAGGATCAGGGGCTGCGCAGGCGAGGCAGGCAGCGCGGAACGGGCGGGGGCGCACGGAGCCCGTTCTCCGCCGGAGGGCGGGCCGGTGCTCCGCAGGCGGGCGGACGGCACCGGCCGCAGCCGGCCGCGCGCACCGCCTCGCGGTGTTCAGCGGGCAGCACGGCAGTACGCCCCGGCCGAGGGATTCCCGGCAGCTCCCGCTCTTGGCCGAGACCGGACACTGCCGAAGGGCGTGCCCTAACCTCCCGGGCCTCCGCCGTTCCCCGGGGAACGCGCATCGCGAGTGCGGATCCGCGGGCAGCACGGCAGCGCGTCCCAGCCACGGGATCGCCGGAACGGGACGGCGGCCCCCTGCCCCGTCGGCAGCGGGAAACGGGCATCCCGGCCTGCGGCAGCGCGAGCATCCGGTCGGCCGGATGCTTCCGCGGGCGGCGGAGGGCACCCGGCCGGCCGCGTGCGCATCCGCAGCGCCGCTGCCTCGGCCGGCAGCGGTCGCGGACCGCGCCGGGCGCACCGCCCCGGGCAGCGGGAGCCCTCGCGCAGACGGCGGCTGCGGGGCACCGCCGGCGGGCTGCCCGTCCCCCGTGCGGGAGGGGCAGCCCGGGCGTCAGGCGGACAGGTGGGCGAGGACGTCCTGGCGGGTGAGGACGCCCGCGGGCTTGCCGTCGCGCAGGACGACGACGGCGCCGGCGCCCTGGAGCAGGCGGACGCACTCGCTGACCGGCTCGCCGCCGCCGACCACCGGCAGCGGGGCGCTCATGTGCTCGGACACGGCGTCCTGGAGGCTCGCGCGCGAGCTGAACAGCGCGTCGAGGACGTCGCGCTCGGCGATCGAGCCGACCACCTCGGCGGCCATGACCGGCGGCTCCTCCTTCATCACCGGCAGCTGGCTGACGCCGTACTCGCGGAGGATCTCCACGGCGGTGCCGACCGTCTCGTGCGGGTGGATGTGGACGAACTCCGGCAGAACCCCGGTCTTGGCGGCGAGGACGTCGGCCGCAGTGGGCTCCTCCGAGTCCGGGCGGAGGAAGCCGTAGTCGGCCATCCACTCGTCGTTGAAGATCTTGCCCAGGTAGCCGCGGCCGCCGTCGGGCAGCAGCACGACGATGACGTCGTCCGGACCCGCCGTCGCGGCGACGCGCAGCGCGGCCTCCACGGCGAGCCCGCAGGAACCGCCGACGAGCAGCGTCTCCTCCTTGGCCAGGCGGCGCGTCATCAGGAAGGAGTCCTTGTCGCTGACGGCCACGACCTCGTCGCAGACCGACGGGTCGTAGGTCTCCGGCCAGATGTCCTCGCCGACGCCCTCGACCAGGTAGGGCCGCCCGGAGCCGCCGGAGTAGACGGAGCCCTCCGGGTCGGCGCCGATCACCTTGACCGCACCGCCGGAGGCCTCTTTCAGGTAGCGGCCGGTGCCGGTGATGGTGCCGCCGGTGCCGATTCCGGCCACGAAATGGGTGATCCGGCCGTCGGTCTGCTCCCAGATCTCGGGGCCGGTGGAGTGGTAGTGCGACTCCGGGTTGTTCTGGTTGACGTACTGGTTCGGCTTCCACGCTCCGGGGATCGACGCGGCGAGCCGGTCGGACACCGAGTAGTAGGAGTCCGGGTGGTCGGGCGCCACCGTGGTCGGGCAGACCACCACTTCGGCGCCGTAGGCGCGCAGCACCGAGAGCTTGTCGGCGCCCACCTTGTCCGGGCAGACGAAGACGCAGCGGTAGCCGCGCTGCGCCGCCACGATCGCCAGGCCGACCCCGGTGTTGCCGGAGGTGGGCTCGACGATGGTGCCGCCCGGACCGATCAGGCCCTCCTTCTCGGCGGCCTCGACCATGCGCAGGGCGATCCGGTCCTTCACCGAACCGCCGGGGTTGAAGTACTCGACCTTCGCGAGCACCGTGGGGGCCAAGCCTTCGGTCACCGTGTTCAGCCGCAGTAGCGGGGTGTTGCCCACCAGCTCGATCAGCGACCCGTGCACCCGCATGAGGGATTCCCTTTCCAACGCCTGGTTCCGGGAGAACACCCTGGTCGAGGGCGCCGTCCCCGTCGGAGCGACCCTACCGGGCGCGGCGTGCCAGCGCGGGCGGCCGCGACCGGCCGCGGGGCGTAGCGGGAGTGCGGACGGGGCACCCTCTCCACAGGCGCGGCGCGCTGCCGGCCACTGCTGGCACGCGCCCGCCGCGGATGTTCGGGGCAGGAGGCGGGACATGCTGCGAGCTGCAAAGGCGCGGAGGATCGCGGCCGCCACCGCAGTCGGCGGGGGCGGGCTCACCGTGCTCGGGGCCGGCACGGTCGGGCTGCTCTATCTGCAGGCGAAACTGGCCTACCAGGCGATCGGGTTCACCGAGTGGCGGCGGCCGCGCGCGCCGCGCATCGTGGGGTCCGGGACGGGCCCGCGGATCTCGATGGCGATGCTGGGCGACTCGACCGCGGCAGGCTTCGCGCTCACCGAGGCGCGGCTGACACCGGGGGTGCGGCTGGCGGCGGGCATCGCCGCAGTGGCCGAGCGGCCGGTGCGGCTGCGCAACACCGCCGTCGTCGGCGCCACCTCGGCCGCGCTGGACGGCCAGATCGACCGGCTCGGCGGCGCGCGCCTCGACCTGGCCGTAATCTTCATCGGGGCCAACGACATCATCCACCGGCTGCGGCCGGCCGAGTCGGTGGCAGCGCTGCGCCGCGCGGTGCGGCGGCTGCGCGCGAACGGCACCGAGGTCGTCGTGGCCACCTGCCCCGACCTCGGCAGCATCCAGCCGATCGGGCAGCCGCTGCGGTTCATCGTGCGGCGGGCGTCGCGCCAGCTGGCCGCTGCGCAGACGGTGGCCGCGGTGGAAGAGGGCGGGCGCACCGTGTCGCTGACCGACCTGCTCGCCGACGAGTTCCGCTCCCACCCGGACGAGATGTTCGGGCCGGACCGGTTCCACCCGTCGGCGCGGGGCTACGCGCACGCGGCGTCGGTGGTGCTGCCCTCCGCCTGCGTCGCGCTCGGGCTGCTGCCGGAGCTGGAGGAGGTGCGCGAGCCCGAGGAGGTGCTGCCGGTGCACCGGGCCGCCGCCGAGGCGGCCGACACGCCGGGCACCGAGGTCAGCGGAGCCGAGGTGGCCGGCCGCGAGCAGGGGATCCGCGGCCGGTGGGCCACGCTGCTCCGGCGCCGCCCCGAGCCGGTGCCCGCGGCGGAGGGGGACACCGGGGCACCCGGTGCTGAAGAGGCACCGGCCGGCGCGGTGGCCGGCGGGCCGGCCGTGCCCGCGGCCGGCGCGGCCGCAGGCGGCGGAGGGGGAGCCGGCGCGGCGGCACGCGCGGCCGGGCACACCCCGGAGTCCGGACACTCCGAGCCGACAGGTTAACGTGCGGGTAACTCCGTGTACCGCCGTGCCGGGCGCCGGCCGGGCACCCACCAGAAGGGCCGCGAGCATGCCAGAAGCCGTCATCGTCGCGACCGCGCGCTCGCCCATCGGGCGCGCATTCAAGGGCTCGCTGAAGGACCTGCGGGCCGACGACCTCTCCGCGCAGATCATCTCCGCCGCACTGGCCAAGGTGCCGCAGCTCGACCCGTCCAGCATCGACGACCTGCTCCTGGGCTGCGGTCTGCCCGGCGGCGAGCAGGGCAACAACCTGGCCCGGGTGATCGCCGTCCAGCTCGGTCTGGACACCGTTCCCGGCGCCACCATCACGCGCTACTGCTCCTCCAGCCTCCAGACCACCCGGATGGCCTACCACGCCATCAAGGCCGGCGAGGGCGACGTGTTCGTCTCCGCCGGCGTGGAGATGGTCAGCCGCTTCACCAAGGGCAACAGCGATTCGCTGCCGGACACGAAGAACCCGCTGTTCGCCAGCGCCGAGGAGCGCACCGCGAAGCGCGCCGAAGGGGGTGCGCCGGAGTGGACCGACCCGCGCGCCGGCGGCGAGGTCCCCGACGTCTACATCTCCATGGGCCAGACCGCAGAGAACGTCGTGCAGATGCGCGGCCTGTCCCGGCAGCGCCAGGACGAGTTCGGCGTCCGCTCGCAGAACCTGGCCGAGAAGGCGATCAACAACGGGTTCTGGGAGCGCGAGATCACCCCGGTGACGCTGCCCGACGGCACCGTGGCCAGCACCGACGACGGCCCGCGGCCGGGCACCTCCTACGAGAAGGTCTCACAGCTCAAGCCGGTCTTCCGCCCCGACGGCACGGTGACCGCCGGCAACTGCTGCCCGCTCAACGACGGCGCCGCGGCGGTCGTCATCATGAGCGACGCCAAGGCCGAGCAGCTCGGCATCACGCCGCTCGCGCGCATCGTGTCCACCGGCGTCACCGGCCTGTCCCCGGAGATCATGGGGCTCGGCCCGGTCGAGGCGTCCCGGCAGGCGCTGGCGCGCGCCAACATGACGATCTCCGACATCGACCTGGTCGAGATCAACGAGGCGTTCGCGGCGCAGGTGCTGCCCTCTGCCGACGACCTGGGCATCGACATCGACTCCCAGCTCAACGTGAACGGCGGCGCGATCGCCGTGGGCCACCCGTTCGGGATGACCGGTGCCCGCATCACCGGCACGCTCCTCAACGGGCTCCAGTTCCACGACAAGACGTTCGGCCTGGAGACGATGTGCGTGGGCGGCGGCCAGGGCATGGCGGCCGTCTTCGAGCGCCTCAGCTGACAGCGCCTCCGGTGTGGGGGACGGCCCCCCGCGCCGCCTCCGGAGCGGGAGACGACCCCCACACCCCCGCAACCCCCTCTTATCTGCCGTTGCCTTCGGCGATAGGGGTTCGGGGGCGAGTGGGACAGACGAGGGCTGTGCAGCGCCGCCGGCCGGGCCGGCCCGGCCGGCGGCGCTGCAAAAGTCGGGCGATCGCTTCGGAAAACCAGGTCACCAGGTCTTGTCCGAACCGTAATCCTGTTGCAGTGTCGCAGGTAAGTGCCGCTCACGTTCGGAGGTTCGCCCATGACGCTGACCCACTCGCCGGAGATGCACGCACGACTCCTCGACCGCATCCCTTCCGTGACCGGCCGAGAACTCCCCGAGTGGTTCGATGCCCTCGACAAGGGGCCCGGGCTCAGCCGCTGCTCCGAGCGCAGCGCGTGGCTGGCCGACGAATACCGGATCAGCGACGGCTACGCGCAGGCCATCGTGCAGGAGTACCTTCGGCGGCGCCGCAGCCGCACCCCCGTCCCCCGGCAGCGCTGACGGAGGTCCGCGTCCCGGCGCAGCAGAAGGGCGCCGCACCCGGCAGGGGTGCGGCGCCCTTCTCACTGCGCACGGCCGAACGGCCCGCCGGCGCAGCGCCGGCGGACTGGCGCCGCTATTCGGCGAACATCGTCTTGAGGATCCAGATGAGGCGCAGGATCTCGATGTAGAGCCAGACCAGGGTGGCGGTGAGGCCGAAGGCGAGCTGCCAGGAGTACTTCTCCGGCAGGCCCATCTGGACCGCGTCCTCGGTCTGCTTGAAGTCGATCGCGAGCACGGCGGCGGCGAGCACGATCGCCACGATGCTGATGATCAGGCCGAGCGGGCTCGCGGCGCGCAGGCCGAGGCCGCCGGGGATGAAGAAGGACAGCACGAGGTTCACCAGCAGCAGGGCGAGCAGGCCCAGCGTGGCGGCACCGACCACCTTCATGAAGGTGTTGGTGACCCGGATGACCTTGAACTTGTACAGGGCCAGCATGGCGCCGGCCACGAAGATCGTGCCGAACACGGCGGGCACGACGAGCGATCCGGCGGCAGCGCCGGTGGAGGCCATCAGCTGGAACTCGAGGATGAGGCTGAAGCCGCCGACGAGCAGGCCCTCGAGCGCCGCGTAGGAGAGGATCAGCACCGGGTTGGTGGAGCCCTTGAACCCGGCGATCAAGCCGAGGATCAGGCCGCCGATGGCGCCGATCAGCGTGGCGCCGATGACGAAGCCGGGAAGCTCGCCGGTGGCCTGGGCTCCGGACATCCCGAGGAAGTACAGGGCGATGGCGACGATCGCGACGGTGCCGATCGTCATCCCGGTGCGCAGGACGACGTCGTCCATGGTGACGGCGCGGCCGGTGGGCGCGCCGGGCTGCTGGCCGTAGCCCTGGGCGTAGCCGGGCTGCTGGCCGTAGCCGGGCTGGGGGTAGCCGGGCTGGGCGTAGCCCTGCTGTCCGTACGGCTGCTGGTAGGCGCCGTACTGGGGCTGCCCGTAGCCGCCCTGAGTGGGCTGCATCGCCCGCTTCAGGACGGGATTGGAGCTCCGCATCCTCATGTCTTTGCAAGCCTTTCCAGGGCCGTGGGACTTCTGCTCTCAAAGTAACGCACGGCCCTTCTCCGGGGTTCCCGCAGTACGGGGTAGGGCCGCACGGGCCCTGCGGCGGACCCGGGGAGAAGACCGGATCAGCTGCTGTTGGACCCGCTGCGCCGCCGCGCGGTTCCCTCCTCCGCCGACCTGCGCTCACCGTGCTCCGGGGGCCGTGCGTCGGGCAGTGCGGGGTTGACAGGCGGCCGGGGCGACCCGCATGCTCAGCGCCATGAGCCCTCGACTTCGCCCTCTGCCGGCCCTGCGCCGGAGCGAACTCGGCTATGGGGCGCGGCGCGGTTCCGCGGGGATCATCCTGCGACGCGGCCGTCTGGGCTCGCCCCCCTTCCCCGCGCCCGCCGCCTGTCTGCGCTAGCGCCGCCGACGCCGCTCCGGAGCCGCGACCGCATGCGGCCGGGCTCTGCGGCGGAACCTGATCCGCGCTGCCGCCAGCACTCTGATCCAGTCCTGAGACCGATCTCCGCCTAGGGCGTGTTGGGTGGACCACTGCCCTGCTGCGCGGCGCCCTGGCACGCCCCTCGCCGCGTTCTCCTCAATCGAGGAGGAAAAACCCCGCCCTGACTCCTTCGCCGGCCGTGCGACGGGTGCACCGCCGACACCGCTCGCGACCAACGCCACTCACCACACACGCCCCGGGGGCATTCTCCGGGACTCGCGCTGCGTTCCCCGGCGCCCGTCCGCTCCGACCTCGTTCTCCGCCCTCCTACGGCCGGGCGCCGTGCTGGACCGGCGCCCCCCTGATTCGACCATCCGCATTGTCGGTATAACCAACGGGAAAGGTTGGAAAATGACCGCCACCACCGATGCCCCCGCAGCGGCAGCCCCTGCAGAGCCCGCCGCGGAAACGGCACCGCTGCGCGAAGCCGCCTGCGTCGACAGCGCCGTCGTCGAAGGCCCGCGCCAGCTGAGCCGCACCGGCAGCGCCGCCGAGCCGGCGCCGTACCGCCTGTTCGAGGTGCGCCCGCTGGGTCCGCTGATCGGCGCCGAGATCCACGGCGTCGACCTGCGCGCGGAGATCTCCCCTGAGCTGCGCGACGAGATCCACCGCGCGCTGCTGGAGTTCAAGGTCGTGTTCTTCCGCGACCAGCCGATCACCTCGCAGCGCCAGCAGGAGATCGCCCGCATGTGGGGCCCGCTGGAGACCAACCCCTTCATCGAGCAGGGCGAGGACGCCCACATCGCCCGCTTCGCCAAGGGCGACATGCCGCCGAGCTACGAGAACGTGTGGCACACCGACGTCACCTGGCGCGCCGAACCGGCGCTCGGCGCGGTCCTGCGCCTGGTGGAGGTGCCGCCGCAGGGCGGCGACACCATGTGGGCGGACATGGCGGCGGCCTACGACAACCTGCCCGACGACGTGAAGGCTGCGATCGACGGCGCGGTCGCCGAGCACGACGTCATCCCCGGCTTCGCGCGCTTCCTCGGCGAGGAGAAGCTGCGCGAGTGGCAGGACCGGTTCCCGCCGGTGCACCACCCGGTCGTCCGCACCCACCCGGAGACGGGCCGCAAGACCCTGTTCGTCAACGTCTCCTTCACCACCCGGATCCTCGGGATGGCCAAGGAGGAGAGCGACGCCCTGCTCCGGTACCTCTTCCAGCAGGCGCACGTGCCCGAGTACCAGGTCCGCTTCCACTGGGAGAAGGACTCGATCGCCTTCTGGGACAACCGCGCCACACAGCACTACGCGGTGAACGACTACTTCCCGCACCGCCGCGTCGCCGAGCGCGTCGCCATCGTCGGCGACCGCCCGTACTAACCCGTACTAAAGGGAAGGGCCCCTCCCCGCGGGGAGGGGCCCTTCCTCGCCGGGCCCGGACCGGTGGACGGTCCGTCCGGGCTCAGCCTCCGGGGCGGGGGACGACCCCCGCACCCCCGCAACCCGCACTCATCTGCCGCAGCCCTCGGGCCCAGCCTCCGGGGCGGGGACGACCCCCGCACCCACCGCTCGTCGGCCGACGCGGCGGGCCCGCCGCGTCGGGGCTCCGGAGGCTCCGGCTATGACCGGGTGACCAGCGAGCGGGCGAAGAACAGCATGTTCGCCGGACGCTCCGCGAGCCGGCGCATGTAGTAGCCGTACCACTCGGTGCCGTACGGCACGTAGACGCGCATCCGCCGGCCCTCGGCGGCGAGCCGGCGCTGCTCCTCGTCGCGGATGCCGTAGAGCATCTGGTGCTCCCACTGGTCGTCCGCGCGGCCGGTGTCCGCGGCCAGCTTCTGCGCGATCGCGATCATCCGGGGATCGTGCGAGGCGACCATCGGATAGCCGTCGCCCTCCATGAGGATGCGCAGGCACCGCACGTAGGAGCGGTCGACGTCGGCCTTGTCCTGGAAGGCGACCGAGGCGGGCTCGTCGTAGGCGCCCTTGCACAGCCGCACGCGGGAGCCCTCGCCCGCGAGGTCGCGGCAGTCCTGCTCGGTGCGGAACAGGTAGGCCTGGAGGACCGCGCCCACCCAGGGGAAGTCGGTGCGCAGCTCGCGCAGGATCCCCAGGGTGGAGTCGATCGTGGTGTGGTCCTCCATGTCGAGGGTGACCGTGGTGCCGGCCGCGGCGGCGACGGAGCAGATCTCGCGGGCGTTCTCCAGCGCGATCTTCTCGCCGTCGGCGGGCAGGAACTGGCCCACGGCCGAGAGCTTCACCGACACCTCGGCGCGATCGGCCAGGCCCGCGCGGTCGAGCTCGGTGAGCAGCCGGGTGTAGGCCTCCACCGTGGCCGCAGCCTGGGAGGCGTCGGTGGTGTCCTCGCCGAGGTGGTCGAGGGTGACGTAGCGGTCCCGGGCGAGCTCGGCGATCCGCGGCAGCGCGGCGCCGAGGTCGGCGCCGGCGACGAAGCGGTCGACGAGCGCCCGGGTCATGGGGGTGCGCTCGACGAGGCGGCGGACGCGCGCCGAGCGCGCCGCGGCCAGCATGGGCGTACGAAGCATGGGCGACCTCGCAGTGGGTCCGGCGGCCGGCCCGGCGAGGGGCCCGTCGCTGCGGTGGGCGCGGCGGCCCGGTCCGGGCCGCCGCGTCTCTGGTAGGGACTTACCCCTGGTGGGGGTGGGAGGACTCGGTCGGCGGGACGAAGTTCTCCTTGATGGACCGCGGGCTGGACCAGCGCGCCAGGTTCTGGGCGGAGCCAGCCTTGTCGTTGGTGCCCGAGGAGCGGCCGCCGCCGAACGGCTGCTGGCCGACGACGGAGCCGGTGGGCTTGTCGTTGACGTAGAAGTTGCCGGCGGCGAAGCGCAGCTTCTCCAGCGCCTGCTGCACGGCGGCGCGGTCGTCGGCGATCACCGCGCCGGTCAGCGCGTAGTCCGAGCCCGAGTCGACCACGTCGAGGATGCGCTCGTACTCGCTGTCCTCATAGACGTGGACGGCGATGATCGGGCCGAAGTACTCGGTGCTGAAGACCTCGTTGGCGGGGTCGGTGCCCTCGATCACGGTGGGCCGCACGAAGTAGCCGACGGAGTCGTCGGCGGTGCCGCCGGCGAGCACGGTCAGCGTCGGGTCGTTCTTGGCCCGGTCCAGCGCCGCGGAGAGCCGGTCGAAGGAGCGGCGGTCGATGACCGCGCCGAGGAAGTTGCCGAAGTCGGTCGGGTCGCCCATCGGCAGCGCCTCGACCTCGGCGACCAGGTCGTCGCGGAGCTGCTCCCAGACGGAGCGGGCGATGAACGCGCGCGAGGCCGCGGAGCACTTCTGCCCCTGGAATTCGAAGGCGCCGCGCACGATCGCGGTGCGCACCACCGCCGGGTCTGCCGAGGAGTGGGCGACGATGAAGTCCTTGCCGCCGGTCTCGCCGACCACCCGCGGGTAGGAGCGGTAGCTGCCGATGTTGTCGCCGACGCGCTTCCACAGGTGCTGGAAGGTGCGGGTGGAACCGGTGAAGTGGACGCCGGCCAGGTCCCGGTCCTCCATGACGACGTCGGACACCGCGAGGCCGTCGCCGGTGACCATGTTGATCACGCCGGGCGGCATCCCGGCGGCCTCCAGCAGGCGCATGGTGAGGTCGGCGGCGTACTGCTGGGTGGGCGACGGCTTCCACACCACCGTGTTCCCCATCAGCGCGGGCGCGGTCGGCAGGTTGCCGGCGATCGCGGTGAAGTTGAACGGGGTCACCGCGTAGACGAAGCCTTCGAGCGGCCGCTGCTCCAGGCGGTTCCAGGTGCCGGCCGGGCTGTAGGGCTGCGTCTCCTGCAGCTGGCGGGCGAAGGCGACGTTGAACCGCCAGAAGTCGATGAGCTCGCAGGCCGCGTCGATCTCGGCCTGGATCGCGGTCTTCGACTGGCCGAGCATGGTGGCGGCGTTGACGGCGGCGCGCCACGGGCCGGCCAGCAGGTCGGCGGCGCGGAGGATGATGGCGGCGCGCTCGTCGAAGGGCATCGCGCTCCACGCCGGAGCTGCGGCCTTCGCGGCGGCCACGGCGGCGGCCGCGTCGTCGCCGGTGGCGTTGGCGAGGGTGCCGAGGACGGCCGCGTGGCGGTGCGGCTGGACGACGTCGATCCGCTCGCCCCCGCCCATCCGCCGCTCGCCGCCGATGACCATGGGCAGGTCGACGGGGTCGGCGCCGTTGCGGCGGTCCAGCTCCGCCTGGAGCTCGGCGCGTTCAGGACTGCCCGGCGCATAGGTCAGCACGGGCTCGTTGGCCGGCACGGGTACGTTCGTCACGGCGTCCAGAGACACTGGCACCTCTTCCTGTCGACGGGGCTTATCGGTCAAACGCTAATGAAACAGACGTCTCAGAGCGTTGTTGAGCAGGCCACTCTTCTTCGGGCATACTTGTCCGATCCGACATACCTGGACGTGGCGCGACAATGACCGAATCTCCATCCGACCCTTCCGACGACGCCGGCCCGCTTCCCGGAGCAGCACCGGAATCCACTCTGCGAGCTGGCGTTCCCCTGCAGCAGATCCTGCTCGCGGTGGGCGATCCACTGATGGAGGTGCTCGCGGCCCCCGCCGGACTTGATGTCCGGGTGGACAACATCGCCCTGGTCGACCCCGAGGACGACGTGGGCGCCGACCCCGGCGACCTGGCGCTCCTCATCGGCGCCCGCGGCGGCGAGGCCCGCCGCCTGGTGCGCACCGCTGCGCACCAGGGCGCGGCGGCCGTGGCGGTGAAGGCCGGTGCAGCGTCCGGACCGGACACGGCGGCGCTGCGCGCCGCGGCCAGCGAGGCCGGCATCGCCCTGCTCGGCGTGCGGCCCGCAGTGCGCTGGGACCAGCTGCAGGCGCTGTGCCGCAGCGTGGTCGACGACGCCCGCTTCGCCGGCGGTGCCGATCTCGGCGACGCAGCCGGCGACCTGTTCTCGCTGGCGCAGACCATCGCCGCGCTCACCGGCGGCCTGGTCTCGATCGAGGACTCGGCGAGCCGGGTGCTCGCCTACTCCAGCGGCGACGAAGTCGACGAGCTGCGCCGGCTCTCCGTGCTGGGGCGGCAGGGCCCGCCCGCCTACCTGGCGCTGCTGCGCGAGTGGGGCGTGTTCGCGCGGCTGCGCTCCGGCGACGAGGTGGTGCACATCGACGAGCACCCCGAGCTGGGGATCCGGCGCCGGATCGCGGTGGGGATCCGGGCCGGCGACCAGCCTCTCGGGGCCATCTGGGTACAGGAGGGCACCGGGCCGTTCGCGGACGGCGCCGAAGAGGCCATGCTCGGTGCCGCACGGCTGACCGCCCTGCACCTGCTGCGCCAGCGCACCGCGGCCACCGCCGGCCAGCGGCTGCGCGAGGACCTTCTCGCCGGGCTCCTGGAAGGCCGGATCGAGCCGGCGGCGCTCGGCGACGCCGTCGCGGTCGGCCCGGACCGGCCGGCGCTGGTGGCGGCGTTCGCGCTCGCGCCGGGCCGCAGCGACGAGCCGAACCGCTCCGGCCTGGAGCTGATGCGGCGGCGGATGATCGACCTGGTGGCGGTGCACACTGCGGCCTACCGGCGCAGCGCACTGGTCACCGCGCTCGGCACCCGGGTGTACGTGCTGCTTCCCGACCTGCCCGGGCAGCCGCACGCTGCCGACCGGTCCGGCTCCGCGGAGGCCGCGGTACTGGCGCTGTCCCGCAAGGCGGTGGAGGCCGCGCGCACCCTCCTCGGGGTGGCGGTGCACGGTGCGGTGGGTTCGCCGGTGGCCGCGTCCGCGGACATCACCCGCTCGCGCAGCGAGGCCGACCGGGTGCTGGACGCGCTCGGCCGCGACGTCGAGCTCGACGTCGCCACCATCGCCGACGTCCGCTCCCGAGTGCTGGTCGGCGAGACGCTGGCGCATCTGCGGCGGACGCCGTCGCTGCGCGACCCGCGGGTGGCGGAGCTGGTGCGGCACGACGCGCGGGGCGGCGCCGAACTGGTGCCGTCCCTGCTCGCCTACCTGGAGGCGTTCGGCGAAGTGCGCACCGCAGCCGAGCGCCTGCACATCCACCCCAACACCCTGCGCTACCGGGTGCGGCGCGCCGAGGCAGTGAGCGGCCTCGACCTTTCCCAGCCCGACCAGCGGCTCTTCACACACCTGCAGCTGTTGATGGAGGGCTCGGCGTAGCGGTTCCTGCCTCCGGGCGGGGTGACGACCCCCCGCGCCCTGCCTCCGGGCGGGGTGACGACCCCCCGCGCCCTGCCTCCGGGCGGGGTGACGACCCCCCGCGCCCCCCGCAACCCGCTCCTGCCTGCCGTTGCTCTCGGCGGACAGTGGATCCGGGCGGGGTGACGACCCCCCGCCTGCGTCCCCGGGCGGGGTTGCGACCCCCCGCACCCCCCGCAACCCCCTCCTGCCTGCGGTTGCTTTTGGCTGGCTGTGCCTCCGGGCGATGGCTCCTGCGCGGTCCCCGTTCGCCTGCGGCTGCCTTGGCGGGCACCCGCGTGGCGCCGCCGCAGTGGGGAAGGGGAAACCGGGAACCGGAAAAACACTAGGAGCCGGCGCCGCGGCCGGAGCGGCGGGCGAAGGGGCAGAGATGAGTGCGGTAGCGACACCGGTCGAGCTCGGCGGGTACGGGGTGTGGGCCCGGAACGGGGCGCTGACCGGTCCTGATGCGGCGGAGATCGAGCGCCTCGGCTACGGCGCGATCTGGGTGGGCGGCTCGCCCGCCGCCGATCTCGGGGCGGCCGAGGAGGTACTCGCCGCGACCGAGCAGATCGGTGTGGCCACCGGGATCGTCAACATCTGGGCGGCACCGCCGCACGAGGTCGCGGCGTCGTACGCGCGGCTGGAGGAGCGCTATCCGGGCCGGTTCCTGCTGGGGATCGGCGCCGGCCACCGGGAGACCGACGGAGCGGCAGCCGTCACGCCGTTCCGGGCGCTGGAGGACTACCTCGACGCCCTCGACGAGAACGGTGTGCCCGCCGACCGGCGGGTGCTCGCCGCACTCGGCCCGCGGGTGCTGCGGCTGTCGGCGGAGCGCGCAGCAGGTGCCCACCCCTACCTCGCCACGCCGGAGCACACCCGCCTCGCGCGGGCCGAGCTGGGGCCCGGACCGCTGCTGGCGCCCGAGCAGAAGGTGGTGCTCGGCGCCGAACCGGAGGAGACGCGGGCCACCGCCCGCGCCGGCATGGGCTTCTACCTGGGAATCCAGAACTACCGTGCCAACCTGCTCAGGCTCGGCTTCACCGACGACGAGCTGTCCGGCGACGGTGCGGACTCGGCCATCGACGCCCTGGTCGCCCAGGGCACGGCCGAGGACGCGGCGATGCGGCTCCGCGCACACGCCCACGCCGGCGCCGACCACGTCGCCGTCCAAGCCCTCCCCGACCCGGAGGGCATCCTCCCCGCCCTGCGCGAACTCGCCCCCGCGCTGGGGCTCCGCGTCCGCACCTGACCGCGCCGCGCAAAGGGGCCGGGGCGCAAGCGCCCCGGCCCCCGCTGCTGCGTGCCCCACACGGCGCCGCTCCGGCCGCCGCGCCGCACGGGTACTGCCGCGCGGCTACTCCTGCGGAGCGGCGGGCTCCGCCTCGCCGGCCGGCGCCTGGTTGAGGTTGGACTTCCGGTAGGAGTAGAGGGCGTAGATGATCAGGCCGATGACCAGCCATCCGACGAACCGGAGGAAGGTGTCGGCGGCGAGCTGGCTGATGAGCCACAGCGAGAAGACGACGCCGAGGATCGGCACCACCGGCATGCCCGGGGTCTTGAAGGAGCGGGGCAGGTCCGGGCGGCGGTAGCGCAGCACGATGACCGCGATGCAGACCACCACGAACGCGGACAGGATGCCGATGTTGGTGAGTTCGGCGGCCTGCCCGATCGGGAGCAGGCCCGCCATGACGGCGGAGACCACCCCGGCGATCCAGGTGACGCGGGTCGGGACGTTGGTCTTCGGGTTGGTCTTGGCGAACCACTTCGGCAGCAGCCCGTCGCGGCTCATCGCGAACCAGACGCGGGTGGCCCCGAGGAGGAAGGTGAACATCACCGTCAGGATCGACACGACCGCGCCGATCGCGATCAGGTTGGCCAGCCAGCCCAGGCCGTTGGCCTCGAACGCGGCGGCGAAGCCCGCGGTCGGGTCGATGTCGGCGTAGTTCTGCATGCCGGTGAGCACGAGGCAGGCCAGCGCGTACAGCACCATCGAGATGACCAGGGACAGGATGATCGCCTTCGGCATGTGCCGCTCGGCGTCCTTGGACTCCTCGGCCGCAGTGCTCATCGCGTCGTAGCCGAACACCGCGAAGAAGACGATCGCCGCCCCGGAGAGCACGCCGGTCGTGCCGTAGGGCAGGAACGGATCGTAGTTGGCGGTGTCGATGAAGAACACGCCGACGAAGATGATGACCAGGACGATGGCGACCTTGAGGGCCACGAAGAAGGTCTCGAAGCGCACGGCGCTCTTCACGCCGCGGGTGAGCAGGTAGGCGATGAGCAGGCAGAGCACCATCGCGAACAGGTTGACCTTGTAGGAGCCGTCCGGAACTCCGGCCGGCTCCGTCCCGGGCGCCCCCATCATCCACAGGGGCATCTCCAGGCCGACCGCGCCGAGGAAGAAGTTGAAGTAGCCGGAGATCCCGATCGCGACCACCGCGACGATCGCCACGTACTCCAGCAGCAGGTCCCAGCCGATGAACCAGCCGACGATCTCGCCGAGCACGACGTAGCCGTAGGTGTAGGCCGATCCGGCCCGCGGGATGAGGCCGGCGAACTCGGCGTAGGAGAACGCCGCGGCCGCGCTGGCGATACCGGCGATGAGGAAGGAGAAGAGCACGCCCGGGCCCGCCATGCCGTGGGCGACTTCGCCGGCGAGGGAGAAGATGCCGGCCCGATGATCGCGCCGACGCCGATCGCCGTCAGCTGCCACATGCCCAGGGTCCGCTTCAGGCCCCCGCTGTCCGTCTCCTCGATCGTGTCGATCGGTTTGCGGCGGAACACGCCCGTGGCCGGGCCTGCCTTACCTGTGGTTGCCATCGTCGCATCCAGTTCTTCTCGAAGCAGTAAGAGCCCGCTCGACCCCCGTCTCGTCGGGCGTAACAGGGGTGGACGGTACGCCCGGCGGCTTCGGCGGTGGATGTCCGGAGCGACGACGCTGCAACGGCGGCTTTGGCCGATCGGATGAAAAGTATGGCGTGGATCACTCGAATTGCGGCTTTGGCCTGCACCAACACAGAGCCCGGTTCGGCCGTGCGAACGAGGCGGGCCCCGCGATCAGCCGCGGGATCCGGCACAGTTTCGGAATCGGTGCGGTCACGGCGCCGTCACGGACGGTCCGGTGGGCGCCCCTCCGCGAAGGACGGCCGCGCTGGACGGACCACCCGCCGGTCCCCTCGCGGCTCCGGCGGCACGGGGGTCATCGGAACGGAGACCGCATCGCTCCGCGCAGCGCCGGCGTGGGCCTTCGGGGCCCCGCCGGCGATCGGGGCGGTATCGCGCTGCCGGGCACCGACACCCGCACCTGCCGGGATGGCCCCGGGCAGCGGGCCCGGAACCGGCGATGCGGTGCGGGCTCGCACAGGCGGCCGGGACGGTGCGCGCGCCGGGGCCGGGAGATGATCCGGAGAAGGACAGCGGGCGGCCCTGGCGGACAGGACCGCGCTACGTGCCCCCGGTCGGACTCGAACCGACACTCGTGACCCTTTTAGGGGGCCTGCCTCTACCATTGGGCTACGAGGGCGCGACCATCATAGCGGCGACGGGCGAATCGGCAGGATCCGCCGCGATATACGGCACGCCGCCGGGTCCGCGGCACGCCGCACCGTCCCCCCGCCCGCTCTCCGCCCCTCCTCCCCCAGCCGAGCGGACCTCTCCATGACCCCCTCCGATCCCTCGCCGACCGGCGCGGCGCTGGCCGCAGGCGCGGCAGGCGCGGTGCTGTTCGTTCTGGTCTTCACCGTCGACGGCGCCACCCGCCGCGGCTACGAACCGCGCCGGCACCCGGTGAGCGCACTGGCGCTGGGCCCCCGCGGGCCGCTGCAGACCGCCAACTTCCTGGTGTTCGGCGTGCTGACCGCGGCCGGAGCAGCCGGGCTGCTGCTGTCGGGCGGCGGCAGCACGCTGCTGCCGGTGGCGGTCGCGGCGATCGGGCTGGCGCTGATCGCCTCGGGCCTGTTCCCGATGGATCCGATGCGCGGCTACCCGCCGGGGGCGCCGGAGGGCACTCCGAACGAGGTGACTCCGCGGCACCGGCTGCACGACAGTGCGGGCACCGTCGTGTTCGGCGGCCTGCCGATCGCCGCCGCCCTCGCCGCCTTCGCGGTCGGCCCGCTGCCGTGGCGGATCTTCTCGGCCGCCACCGCTGCGGTGCTGGCGGTCCTCGCCGCGAGGTTCGCGACCGCGTGGGAGGCCGACTCCCCCAGGACCGGCCTGATCCAGCGCGCCTTCCTCTGCACCGCCTGCGCCTGGCTGGCCGCGCTCTTCCTGCACGTGCGCGCCTGAGGGCGGGCCCGCAGGCGCGCCTCAGCCGACTCCGTGCACGGGGCCCGGCGGCGGGACCGTACGGGCCGCGGTGATCGCGTAGGCGAGGGCGGCCTCCGCCGTGCGGCGCACCTCCTCCGGCGGGCCGCCGCGGCGCAGGACCGCTGCTGCGGCACCCATGAACGCACCCGCGGCCGATCCGACCAGCGCCGCTGCGGCGTCCTCGCCGAGCTCAGGGAAGCTCCGCGCGAGCGCTTCGGCCAGCCCTTGCCCGGTCGCCCAGACGCGGTCGAGGGCCGCGGCGCGCAGTGCCGGGTTCTCCGCCAGCAGGCGCATGCGCAGCGGGGTGAACCCGAGGAGCTCGATGTCCGGCACGCCTTCGGCCCCGGCACCGCCGAAGGTGGCCGGCGCGATGCGCGCGAGGGCGTCCGCCGGCGTGTCGCCGGGACCGCGCCGCTCGACCGCGCGGAGGGCCGCGGCCATCCGGTCGGAGGTGTCGGCGAAGACGAGCTCCTCCTTGCCGGCGAAGTAGGAGAAGAACGTGCGCGGCGCGATCTGCGCCTCGGCCGCGATGCGCGCGATGCTCGTCTCCGCGTACCCCTGCTCGGCGAACAGGCGCAGGCCGGCCGCAACGAGCGCGCTCCGGGTCAAGGCCTTCTTCCGCTCCCGCCACCCCTGTTCGGACCGGCGTCCGCCCCGGCCGTCCTCCGTCTCCGCAGGGGCGTCGCGCCGCTCCGGCTCCTTCTGCTCTGGCATGCCGGGAGATTACCGCATCCACTGCAGATCGACACCTGGCGCAAAAATGCACCCATTGCATTTTTGTCCGCGCTGCGCTTCCCTGTGCGGGAGGGCGCGCGACAGCGCCCGTTTCGAGAGGAGACCGGCATGGGAAGCCTGGACGGGCGCGTCGCCGTCATCACCGGCGCGGGCAGCGGCATCGGACGCGAGCATGCGCTGTACTTCGCCCGCGTGGGCGCCGCGGTCGTCGTCAACGACACCGGCGCCGCGGCCGACGGCAGCGGCGGGGACTCCGCGGTGGCCGAGTCCGTCGCACAGGCCATCCGCGCAGCGGGCGGGCGCGCGGTGGCCAGTACCGACAGCGTCACCGATCCGGACGGCGCCGAGCGGATGACCGCAACGGCCGTGGAGGCGTTCGGCGGCCTGGACGCGGTGGTGGCCAACGCGGGCATCCTCCGCAACGCGCCGCTGGTCGACATGGGCGACGACGACTTCGCCGCGGTCCTGGCGGTGCACCTCACCGGGACGTTCACGGTGCTGCGCGCTGCGGCGCGGTACTGGAGCACTCAGCCCTACCGCAGTGACCGCCGAGCCGTCACCACGTCCTCGGGCGGCGGCACGTTCAACCCGCTGCCCACCCAGGCCAACTACGCCGCGGCCAAGGCCGGCGTCGCCGCGCTCACCACGGTGGCCGCACTCGAACTGCGCGCCTACGGCGTGCGGGTCAACGCGGTCGCCCCGTCCGCGCACCGCACGCGGCTGACCCGGAACATCCCCGGGGTGGCAGCGCCCGCCCCGGGCGCGGAGGAGGGCCGCGACCCGTACGCGCCGGACAAGTCCTCGCCACTGGCGGCCCACCTGTGCAGCGCCGACTGCGCCGTCACCGGGCAGCTCTTCCGCGTCTGGGACCGCACGGTGCAGATCGGCCGCGGGTGGACCCCGGCCCGGGAGGTCTCCAGCCACCGCCCGTGGACACCGGATTCGGTCGCCGCGGCGCTGGCCGGCAGCGCGGATGCCTTCACCGACCCGGTGCAGACCCTGCTCGGTGCGCTGGACCTGCTCGACGCCCCGGAGACGGCGCGGGCCGCCCTCCTGCGGATGCTGGACGACCCGGCGTCACTGCGCGCTGCGGCGGCGGCCCTGGTGTAGCGGTCCAGCGGCGCTCGACCGGGGTGAAGCGGTAGGGACGCGGGACCGGCTCGGCACGGGCGTCCCACCGGAACCCCGTCCGGCAGCAGCCCGGCGCCCGTCGCGCCGGGCGGGCCGCGGACCTCCGCCTGTGCCGGCGGGCCGGCAGCCCCGGCGGCGCTCCCTCCCGGCCCTCAGCCTGCCCCCGGACACGGCAGCGGCCGGCCGCCCCGAGGGGCAGCCGGCCGCTGCGGAGGGCCGCTGGGTCAGCTCACGCGGCGCAGCAGGCGGCCGTTCTCCACCGGCTGGGGCTCCGCGGCGTCGGCGAACGCCTGGCGCGGCTCGTCCATGTCGGGAAGGCCGGCGTAGTCGCGGCGGAGGAAGAGGCCGAGGGTCCAGTCGGTCAGCACCCGGAACTTGCGGTTGAAGGTCGGCACCGCCATCAGGTGGTAGGCGCGGTGGGCGTACCACGCCATCCGGCCGGTCAGCTTGATCTTGCCGAACAGCTGGGCGGCACCCTTGTGCAGGCCGAGGCCGGCCACCGCGCCGAGGTTGTCGTGGCGGTAGGCGGTCAGCTTGCTGCCGCGCACAGTGGCGATGACGTTGTCGGCCAGCACCGGGGCCTGGCGGACGGCGTTCTGGGCGTTGGGCGGGTAGAAGCCGCCCTTGCCGTCCGGCACCTGGGCGTTGTCGCCGCCGGCGAAGGCGTTCTCCACACCGTTCACGGTCAGGTACTCGCTGGTGTCGACGTGGCCCTTGGGGCCCAGCGGCAGGTCGCTCGCCGAAACCACCGGGTTCGGCTTCACACCCGCGGTCCACACCAGCGTGCCGGCCGCGAACTCCGCGCCGTCGCTGAGCCGGATGACCTGGTCCTCGGCGGACTCCAGGAAGGTCTTCAGCCGCACGTCGATACCGCGGCGGCGGAGCTGGTTCAGCGCCTTCCCGCCGACCTCCGGGCCGACCTCCGGCAGGATCTTGTCGGCCGCCTCGATGAGGTAGAAGCGCAGGTCGTCGATGCTGATCGACGGGTAGATGCGGGTGGCGTCGCGGACCATGTCCTCCAGCTCCGCGATGGCCTCCGCACCGGCGAAGCCGCCGCCGACGAAGACGAAGTTGAGCGCCTTGGCGCGCACCTCGGGGTCGTCCGTGGAGTCGGCGATGTTGAGCTGCTCGAGGACGTGGTTGCGCAGGAAGGCGGCCTCTTCGACCGTCTTGATGCCGATGCCCCACTCGGCCAGGCCGGGGATGGGCAGCGTGCGGGAGACCGCGCCGGCAGCCATCACCAGGTAGTCATAGGCGATCTCGCGCGCCTCGCCCACCTCAGGCTCGAAGCTCACCGTGCGGCCGGCGTGGTCGATCCGCACCACGCGCCCGGTGAGCACCCGGGTGCGGTTGAGGACCTGGCGCAGCGGCACGACAACGTTGCGCGGAGCGATGCTGCCCGCCGCCGCCTCCGGCAGGAAGGGCTGGTAGGTCATATAGGAGTTGGGGTCGACGACCGTGATCCGGGCTTCGCCCGCCCCAAGCTTCTGCTCCAGACGCCGCGCCGTGTACATACCGAGGTAGCCGCCGCCGACGACGAGTACGTGCGGGATCTCCGCCTCATCGCCGCCGCCGTGCACCAGCCGGTAGTTCCTGTGCTCCGTGGTCATCGCAAATCCGCCCTCAAATCCCGTTCCCCGGCCCCTGCCGGGGCAGGTGAGATCGGTAAGTCACCGTTGACGTGCATGTCTCTCTTCTGTCGCGTCCGACGAAAAGATGGCATCTCCGCTTGCGCCGGATCGGCTCGCCAACCGGCCCGACGCTTGTGCATTCTTTCACAAGCCCTCTCCGACACAAAAGGGACGACCAGGAGAGGTTTAGACCATCATAAAACCTTGCCGCGGCACATCAGACCAGGTCAGGCCGGATGTTAAGGCTTTCACATGCCCGCGCCCGGGTGATGCGTCTCACGGGCCCGCCAACGGAATGACGCTCCACCGCTTCCGTGTACACATATTCGCGTACACTTGCGTCATGTCTGAGAACAGCGTCTCGGTGCGCGAAGCCCGCGCCCACCTCGCGGACCACATCAACCAAGCCGAGGAAGGAACTCCTACGGTCATCACCCGCAACGGCAACCCGGTCGCCGCGGTGGTCCCGATCGGAGACTTCGACGCCCTCGAAGAGGCGGCCGATGTACTGCTCGCCCGAGAGGCGGAGGCGGTCCTCCGGGAGGGCGGGCCGACCGTGAGCATGGCTGAGCTGCTGGCCGATCTCTTCTCCGAGCGCTCTGATGGCGCAGCGTGAAATACGCCTTCCGGTTCACACCGGCAGCGCAGCGCCAGCTCCGCGCCATCGACAGGCCGACGGCGATGCGCATCCTCGCCGCTCTCACAGCCTTGGGAGACGACCCCTACCAGTCAACCGCCGACGTCAAGAAACTCGCCGGGCAATCGGGGCTGTTCCGGCTCCGGGTCGGCAGCTACCGGGTCGCCTACCAGGTCCACAACGACGAACTCATCATCCTCGTCGTCACGGTCGGCAACCGGCGCGAGGTCTACCGCAAGCTCTGAAGCCCTCCTCACTCCGCACCGAGGATGAGGCTCCAGGCGAGGCCGTCGAGGATGTCGTGCTCGCCGGCGATGAAGGCGTCCGCACCGGTCCGGGCCAGCACCCGGTCCAGCACCAGGGCGCCGGCGCCGATCACGTCCACCCGCCCGGGGTGCATGACGCCGATCTCCGCGCGCTCGGCGTGCGGCATGGCCAGCAGGTCCCGGGCGATCCGGTCGGCCCGGTCCGCGCCGACGCGGGTCAGGTGGATCGCTTCGGAGTCGTAGGCAGGCAGCCCGAGGGACATGCCGGCGACCGTGGTGGCCGTGCCGGCGACGCAGACCACCGTGCCGGCCTCGCGCAGCGGCACCTGGGCCTCCGCGGCGTCCAGGGCGGCGTCGATGTCGCGCTCGGCGGCCGCGATCTGCTCGGCCGAGGGCGGGTCGTCGGCCAGATGCCGCTCGGTCATCCGCACGCAGCCGATGTCCACCGAGACCGCGGCCCGCACGGCGCTGTCGGCCGCCTCCGCCGCATCGGCGCCGGTGTAGCCGAGCACGAACTCGGTGGAGCCGCCGCCGATGTCGACCACCAGGAACGGGCGGCGGCCCGCCTCCGGGTCGGCCTCCAGCTCGGCGGTGGCGCCGATGAAGGAGAGCTCGGCCTCCTCCTCGCCGGTGACGACCTCCGGCTCGACGCCGAGGATCTCGCGCACGCCGTCGATGAACTCCTGCCGGTTGGCGGCGTCCCGGGTGGCACTGGTGGCCGCCATCCGGACGTGCTCGGCGTCGAACGGCACACCGTGCTCGTGCATCAGCTCGGCGTAGCCGCGCAGCGCGGTGAAGGTCCGCTCCAAAGCTTCCGGGGCGAAGGAACCCGTGCGGTCCACGCCCTGGCCCAGGCGGACGATCTCCATCCGCCGCTCCAGGTCGACCAGGCTCGCCTCGCTGCCGTCCGCGCCGGTCTCCTCCACCAGCGTGGTGATCAGCAGGCGGACGGAATTGGTCCCGCAGTCGATGGCCGCAACCGTACTCACTTCGCCTCCTCAGAGTCCGTGCAGACGCACGGCCCCTTCGCCCACCATCGGGGCAGCTCTTCCAGGGCTTCGGCGCCGAACGGGTTGCTGCCCGGCTCGGCGAGTTCGTGCGCGACCAGGGCGTGCAGGCACTTGACGCGCTCCGGCATGCCGCCGGCGGTCTGCATGCCGTCCGGCAGCGGCGGCTGGCCGTCGGCGGCGGCCTGGGCGTCGCGCTCGGCGCGGTAGGACTCGTGGGCCCGGGTGTAGGCGGCCTTCAGCTCGGGGTCGCCGGCGAGCCGGTCCTGCATGGCGCGCATGGCGCCGCCGGCTTCGAGGGTGCCGATCGCCGACGCGGCGCGCGGGCAGGTCAGGTAGTACAGCGTGGGGAACGGCGTGCCGTCTTCGAGCCGCGGCGCCGTGCGCACCACGTCGGGCAGGCCGCACGGGCAGCGGTGCGCCACCGCGCGCAGGCCGCGCGGTGCGCGGCCGAGCTGGGCCTCCATCGCGGCGGCGTCGGCCGCGGAGACCGGATGATCGGCCGGAGGCGCCGCCGGGGCCTCCCGGCGGGCGGCAGCGGTGCCGGGGGCGGGGCCGGCCGGGTGCGGGTCGTCGGAGAGGTGTGCGCTGTCCATTGCGGTCTCAGCGTAGCCGCAGCGCACTACCGCTCCGGCGCGTCCTGCCCGCCGGCGCCGCCGCGGCCGGCGGCGTCCGGATCGTCGGCCGCCTGGACCGACTTCCAGAGCAGCGTGTACCAGGGGTCCTCGGGGGCGTCGGCGGCCTCCTCGGCGTGCTGCTCCTCGTCGCCGTCGACCACGACGTAGGCCCGCTCGCCGGGATACTGGTAGTGCAGCCGGGTGCGCGCCTCGCGCTCGATGTAGTCGGCATCACCCAGCTCCTCGCGCCGCTCGGTGAGCGTGTCGACCGAGTCCTGTCGCTGGGCCAGCTCGTCCTGGAGCCGGGCGATCTCGGAGCGCTGGGCGATGTACTCGCGCAGCGGGTAGGCGAGGCTCAGCGCGATGGCGCACACGACCAGCGCCAGGATGGCGGCACGACTGGTCAGCGCGGGCTTCAGCACCCGGCCCGCACCGGCAGCGGCCGCGGCGGCACCGCTGCCGCCCTGCTTGGCCTTGGGCCCGGTGCCGGTACTGCGCGCCGCCGCGGGCCCGGTCTTCGCGCCCTTCGCCGCCTTCTTGGCACCGGCGGACTTCGCACCGGCGGAGCCGCCGGGCTGCTGCTTGGTTCCCGGAGCCTTCGCCCCGGAGCCCTTCCGGGCGCCCGCAGCGCTGTCGGCGGACGTGCCGCCGGCGGACTTCGCACCGCCGGCGGCGGAGCGGCCGGCCCGCGGGCCGCCGGGGGCGGCACCGCGGGCGGACCCGCCGGCAGCGGAGCGCGCCCCGCCGGCCCCGCCGCGCGGCGACCGGGTCCGGCGGGGGCGGGAGCGCTCGTCCGGCTCCTCCGGCACTGCTAGCCCTGCGCCCGGAAGCGGGGGAACGCGCCGGCGCCGGCGTAGACCGCCGCGTCGTCGAGCTCCTCCTCGATGCGGAGCAGCTGGTTGTACTTGGCCACCCGCTCGCTGCGGGCCGGCGCACCGGTCTTGATCTGGCCGGCGTTGACGGCGACCGCCAGGTCGGCGATGACGGTGTCCTCGGTCTCGCCGGAGCGGTGCGAGATCATCGCGGTGAACCGGCTGCGCTGCGCGAGGGAGACCGCGTCGAGGGTCTCGGTGAGGCTGCCGATCTGGTTGACCTTCACCAGCAGCGAGTTGCCGGCGCCCTCCTCGATACCGCGCTGGAGCCGCTCGGGGTTGGTGACGAAGAGGTCGTCGCCGACGAGCTGCACCTTGGCGCCGAGCTGCTCGGTGAGGGCCTTCCAGCCGTCCCAGTCCTCCTCGTCGAGCGGGTCTTCGATGGAGACCAGCGGGTAGGCGTCGACGAGCTCGGCGTAGTAGTCGGCCATCTGCGCCGCAGTGCGGGAGGCGCCCTCGAAGGTGTAGGCGCCCTCGGAGTAGAACTCGCTCGCGGCGACGTCCAGCGCCAGCGCGATGTCGGTGCCCGGGGTGTAGCCGGCGGCGCGGATCGCCTCGACGATGAGGTCGAGCGCGGCGCGGTTGCTCTCCAGGTTCGGCGCGAAGCCGCCCTCGTCGCCGACGCCGGTGCCCAGCCCGTGCTGCTTGAGCACGCCCTTGAGCGCGTGGTAGACCTCGGCGCCCCAGCGGACCGCCTCGCGGAAGCTCGGCGCGCCGATCGGCGCGATCATGAACTCCTGCACGTCGACGTTGGTGTCGGCGTGCGCACCGCCGTTGAGGATGTTCATCATCGGCACCGGCAGCAGGTGGGCGTTGGGGCCGCCCAGGTACCGGAAGAGGGGCAGGCCGGAGGTCTCCGCCGCTGCCTGGGCGACCGCCAGCGAGCAGCCGAGGATGGCGTTGGCACCGATCCGCGACTTGTTGGCGGTACCGTCCAGGTCGATCAGCGCCCGGTCGATGAGGCGCTGCTCCTCGGGGGCGAAGCCGAGCAGCTCGTCGGCGATCTCGTCGTCGACGGCGGCAACGGCCTTCTCCACGCCCTTGCCGCCGTAGCGGTCGCCGCCGTCGCGCAGCTCCACCGCCTCGAACTTGCCGGTGGACGCGCCGCTGGGGACCGCGGCGCGCGCCGTCGTCCCGTCGTCGAGCAGGACCTCGACCTCGACCGTCGGGTTGCCGCGGGAGTCGAGGATCTCCCGTGCCTGTACTGCCTCGATCGACGACACCGTAGCTTCTCCTTACGCCTGTAGCTTGCCGGCGCCGCGCACCCGGGTCCGCCCCGCCGGCGCACGACGGCTCCGAGCCTAGCGATCCCGGCCCTCCCCGCGCGCCCCCACCCGGCTCCGCACGCCTCATCCTCGCAGGCTGACCACTGCTACCCGCTGAGGGCACGCAGCGCGGCGCCCACAACCGCCTCCTTGAAGGCGGGGTCCCCGTCCCGGTCGAAGGCGGCGGCGTCCATCACCCCGCCGAAGGCGACGACCGCCATGGCCCGCTGCGCGGCGGCCGGCTCCGGCCCGAAGAGGACCGCGGACAGCCGCTCCCGCCAGCTGAGCACGGCGTCGACGATGGTCCCCACCCGCGCCACCGACCCGAGGTCGTGGAGGAGCAGCTCCATCACCCTGCGGTGGTTCCGGATGAAGTCGTAGTAGCCGCCGATGACCGCGGCCCGGTCGGGGCGGCCCTGCGCGGCGGCCGCCTCGGCCTCGGCGAGGTAGGACTCGCCCGCCGCGATCATCGGGTCGATGATCTCGGCGAGCAGGGCATCCTTGGACGGGAAGTGGTAGTAGAGCGCGGCTTTGGTGATGCCCAGCTGCTCCGCGATCTGGCGGAGGCTCGTCCCCGCGAAACCGTGCTGCGCGAAGAGGCCGAGCGCGGTCGCGCGGATCTCCGCCCGGGTGTCGGTCTGGCGCCTTGGCACGGCTGCCCCTCTCTGTCGTCCCCCGCACACCGGGACTCGCGTGTGCGGAAGCTGCTGCGCGGGGCCCACTGCTGCCCGCGGCCGCTTGGTGCCGGTCAGCGCCGGTCAGCGCCGGTCAGCGCCGCTGTCCGGCGCCGACCGCAGGACACTGCGGTGAGAGAACCCTATCTACTTGCCGCACGGTTAGTTACTTGCCGTGCGGCAGGTAAGTCGATTACCGTCGGGACCGGGCGCCCTTCCGACGGCGCGGGCCCCGCGCCAGTGCGCGCCCGGATACGGGGAACACGCCATGTCCGCAACCCGGAAGCCCGACCCGCCGCAGACCTCCCCCACCGCGCCGGCCCCCGGCCGCTCCCGCCGGGGCCGCGCCCGCACCGTGCTCATCGCCGGATGCAGCGTCGCCGGCCCCGCCCTGGCGCACTGGCTGGCCCGGTACGGCTTCGCGCCGACCGTCGCCGAGCGCACGCCGGAGCTGCGCACCGGCGGCTACGCCGTCGACCTGCGCGGCGCCGCCGTCGAGGTGGCCGCCCGCACCGGCGTCCTGGAGGCCGCCCGCGCGGCAGACGTCGACCTGGACTCCCTGGAGATCGTCGACGCGCAGGGCCGCGCCCGGATCTCGGCCGGCTCCGAGGTCTTCGCCTCCGGCGGCGGCGACGAAGTGGAGCTGCTGCGCACCGATCTCAGCCGGATCCTCTACGACGCGGCACAGGACGGGGTGGAGTACCTCTTCGGCGCCGCGGTGCGCGGCGTGGACGACCGCGGCGACCGGGTCCGGGTCTCCTTCGACGGCGCGCCGGACCGCGACTTCGACCTCGTGGTGGGCGCCGACGGCCTGCACTCCGCCGTCCGCGCAGCCGCCTTCGGCCCCGAGGAGCGGTTCCGCCGCTACGCCGGCGCCGTCATCTCCTTCTTCACCCTGCACGACGGCACCCGGTTCGACCACCGCGCGCTGCTGTACAACCGGCCCGGAATCGTCGCCGCCCTCTACGGGATCGACGCCGACACCCCGCCCATCGCCGTACTGGGGGCCCGTGCGCCGCAGGAGCCCCGGATCCACTACCGCGACACCGCGGGCCAGCAGGCGCTGCTGGCCGAGGCCTTCGCGGGGGCCGGCTGGCGCACCGAGGAACTCGCCGCTGCGGCGGCCGGCGCCCCGGACTTCTACTTCGACACGATCAGCCGCATCCACATGGACACCTGGTCGAAGGGGCGCGTGGTGCTGCTCGGCGACGCCGGGTACTGCCCGTCGCCCGCTTCCGGCCAGGGCTCCAGCCTCGCGCTGGTGGGCGCCTACGTGCTCGCCGCCGAACTGGCGGCGGCCGGCGGCGACCACCGCGCCGCCTTCCCCGCCTATGAGCGGGCCATGCGCACGTTCGTCCACCGCAACCAGGCGGTGGCCGACACCGGACTGGGCTTCCTGCTGCCCGCCAGCCGGACCGCCCTGGCCGCCCGCAACGCCGGCCTGCGCGTGATGCTCGGCCCGGCCCGGCGGCTCGGGCTGCACGGGCTCCTGGTCCGCCTCGACCACCGCATCGCCCGCGCCGCCAACGCCGTCGCGCTGCCCGACCACCGCCCCCTGGAGGCCGCCCGGAAGTGAGCGGCCCCCGGGGCGGGTCAGGCCGCGGTGGCTTCGCTCTTCTCCGGCACCGCGGACCGGACGCCGAAGCCGCGGGTGAGCGGCGCGAGGACCGCGATGAGGAGCGAGAAGGCGAAGCCGCTCCAGCAGAACACCGCCCAGGGCAGGAAGTCGAAGTTGGCGACGCCCAGCGTGGTGGCGAAGAAGACGCCGGAGACCGTCCACGGCATCAGGACCTCGGTGATGGTCACCGAGTCCTCCATGCTGCGCGACAGGTTGACCTGGTGCAGCCCGCGCCTGGCGTAGGCGCCGCCGTAGAGGTCGCGCACCAGGAAGAAGGTGACCAGGGCGTTGGAGGTCGCGTTGATGATGGCGAACCCCGACAGCAGCGTGGCGGCGACGAGGCCGCCGGTGCTGCGCAGCCGCTCGATGGCCCCGTTCAGCAGCACGTGCAGCGCACCCGACTTCTCCATGGCCGCGGCGAGGAAGAAGGCGCAGAAGACGAAGAACGTGGGCTCGTACATGGAGTGCAGCCCGCCGCGCTCCAGCAGTTCGGCGAGGGTGTCCGAGACGGGCGGCCCGGACAGCATCGACGTGGTGAAGCCGGAGACGGCCGAGGCGAGCAGGTCGGCCACCGGGAAGTCCTGGGCCAGCGCGGCGATGGCGAGCGCCGTCACCGACGAGGCGGAGAGCACCAGCAGCGGCGGGAACCGCAGGACCGAGCCGATCAGGACCACCGCGGCCGGCAGCAGCAGCACCGGCCCCAGGTAGAAGGCGCTGTCCAGCTCGGCCAGGGTGGCGGTGACCGCGCCCGCCGATGCGCCGTCCGCGTCGATCGTGGTGCCGGCCGCGATGAACACCGCGGCTGCCAGCAGCGAGGAGGGCACGGCCGTGTAGAGCAGGTGCTTGATGTGCTCGTACAGGTCGGCTCCCGCGGCGAGCGCGGCCATGTTGGTGGTGTCGGACAGCGGGCTGAGCTTGTCGCCGAAGTAGGCGCCGGAGACGACCGCGCCCGCCGTGATCGCGAGCGAGAGGTCCATCGTCTGGGCGACGCCGATGAGCGCCACCCCGACCGTGCCGCCGGCGCCCCACGAGGTGCCGGTGAAGGTCGCCACGACAGCGGTGACCACGAAGGACAGCACGTACATCGCGCCCGGGTCGATCAGCGACAGCCCGTAGTGGATCATCAGCGGGATCGTCCCGGACACCATCCAGGTGCCGATGAGCAGGCCGATGCTGAGCAGGATGAGGATCGCCGGCAGGGCGCGCTCGATCTTGGCGCCCATCGCGGCGACGACGTCGGACAGGGGCGCGCCGTACCACCAGGCGAACAGCGCGAAGACGGCGCCCGCGGTGATCACCATGAGTTCGGCGGGGAACTGCGCCACGCCGATGCCGCCGCCGAGCAGGAGGAGGGCGGCGGCCACCGGGAGGAGCGCCACTGCGGGGCGCGGTTGTGCGGGCGGGGACTCCGGTCGGGGGGTCGCCATCGGGAGCCTTTCTGGTGGGGGGTCGTGCGTCAGAACCGGCTGAACGCGCGGTCCAGGTCGGCCAGCTGCAGGTCGGCGCCTTCGAGGCCCACGGAGAGGCGGACCAGGCCGGGCGCCAGCCCGGCGGCGCGCATCGCCGCCTCGCTCCCCGGCCGCACCGGAGCGGTCGCGAGGCTCTCGTAGCCGCCCCAGCTCACCCCGGTGCGGAACAGCCGCAGGCCGTCGATGAAGCGGGCCACCTCGTCGAAGCCGGCACCGTCCAGTTCGAAGGAGAGCAGCCCGGAGAAGCCGCGGAACTGCTGCCGCACCAGCGGGTCGGCGGCGCCGTGCGCGGTGTAGGGGTGGTGGACCGCCGCCACCCGGGGGTGGGCGGCGAGGTAGTCGAGGACCTGCCGGGCGTTGCGCCAGTGCTCCTCCATCCGCGACGGCAGGGTGCGCAGGCCGCGCAGGAACAGCGCCGCCTCCATGGCCGACATGACCGAGCCGAGCAGCAGGTAGCCCCGGCGGAAGATCTGCTCGAGGGTGTCTCGCGGGCCGATCACCGCACCGCCGACCGCGTCGCTGTGGCCGCCGATGTACTTGGTGCAGGAGTGCACGGCGATGTCGGCGCCGAGCGCGAGGGGCTTCTGCAGCAGCGGGGTGGCCCAGGTGTTGTCCACCACCGTCGGGATGCCGCGCTCGCGGGCGAGGGCGGTGGCCGCGGGCAGGTCGAGCAGGCGCATCCGCAGCGTTCCGGGGCTCTCCAGGTAGACCAGCGCGGTGTTGTCGCGCAGGTGCGGCCCGATCCCGGCGGAGGGGTCGCGCACCACCGAGTGCTCGATGCCGAAGTCGCGGAGGCGCTCGGCCAGCTGGAGTGTCGGCCCGTAGACGTCGTTGGCGAACAGGACGTGGTCGCCGCTGCGCAGCAGCCCCAGGAGGACGGCGCTGATCGCGCCCATGCCGGAGCCGAAGCACTTCGCGGCCTCGCCGCCCTCCAGCAGGGCCAGCCGCTCTTCGAGGAACGCCACCGTCGGGTTGGTGCCGCGGCTGTAGACGAAGTTCTCGTGCTCGGCGGCCTGCTCGCGCGCGAACGTCGCGAAATCGGGCTTGGTGAACAGGCTCGTCTGGAAGACGGGCGGGGCGACGGCGCCCGCCTCCGCACCGGGGCCGGTCCACGCGGCGGCGCAGATCTCCCGGTCTTCGCTGCTCACGCCCCATTCCGGCACGTTCTGCTGCCCGGGCCCGCCCTCGGCCGTGTCCTCCGTGCCCACCGCGCTCCTTCCACCCCGGCGCGGACGCTCCGCACCGCCCGAACGTGTCGGACATCTTGTAGGACAAGCTGCTAAGTGGTCAATGGGGCGGTGCGCCGTCCTGCGGCGTCGATAGGGTGGTGCCGCCGCCGTGCAGGACCTGCGGGAGCGGCGGAACCGGCACGGCCGCGCGGCGCAGTCCGCGCGCACAGCAGCGAGGCGAGGGGCGATGACCGCGAGCGAAGCAGCGGACGGCACGCGCCGCGCCCGGCCGCACTCCCTCGCCTCCCAGGTCGCCGAGTTCGTCGAGGAGCTCTGCGTCGGCCCCGGCGCGGCACCCGGCCAGCGCCTGCCGTCGGAGAAGGAGCTGGCAGAGCGCTTCGGCGTGAGCCGCGTGGTGGTCCGCGAGGCGCTGAAGACGCTCGAAGCCAAGGGGCTCGTGCACCGCCGCCAGGGGCGCCCGGCGGTCATCGCCTCGCCGAACGCGCTTCCGGTGCAGGACTTCATCGCGGTCTCGGTGCTGCGCGACCGGCGGGCGCTGATGGAGTTCACCGAGATCCGCAAGGCCCTGGAGGTGCACGGCGCGCGGCTCGCGGCGCAGCGGCTGGGCACCGGCGAGGCGGAAGAGGCCCGCGGCGCGCTGGAGCGGGCCCGTGCCACCATCGGCCGGATGCGCGCCGCGCCGCTGGACATGGCGAACCGGCTGGCGACCGACCGCGATTTCCACCTGGCGGTCGCGGCCGCGTCGGGAAACCTCAGCCTGGTGCGGATGCTGGAAGCGCTGGAGCAGTCGCTGGCTGGCAGCCGCGAGCAGAGCCACCGGCGGTTCCTCGCCCACGCCGCCGACCCGGCCTCCTCCGCCGATGAGCACGAGGAGCTCCTCGGCGCGGTCTCCTCCGGCGATCCCGCCCGCGCCGTCGCCGCCATGGAGGACCACCTCCAGGTCACCCTGCAGGAGATCCGCACCCGGCCCGACCCGGCTCCCTGACGGGCCGGTTCGAGCTGCGGAGCACCGGCGCGGCAGGCGATACGGCCGCGCAGCGCCCCGATCGGCGGGAGAGCGCCTGCGCTGGCCGCCCCCGCCGGCGAGCCGGATCCAGCACCGCGGGCACAGCACCCGTATCCCCGCGAGCCGGCGGCCGCGGGACCCGATGCCGCCTGACCGCCTGCCGCCGGGGCTCCGGGCGACACGCCCCGGGTGGAAAGGGCGGCGCGCAGGTGCGGCGTCTAGGGTCGGGGGACCCGGTGGACGGCGGGCGGGATGGGGAGAGACGACGGCGAGGCACGCCAGCGGCGCCGCAAGCGCGCCCGCACGTTCGAGGCGTGGCTGCTCTTCGCGGCCTGGGCCGCCTCCGTGGGCGGGATCGCTCTGGCCGGGCTGCAGCTGGACGGGGCCCTGCCGCCGGAACTCGGCGCGTTCGCGGCCGCCCTCGCGGCCTGCGCGGCGGTACTCCACCTCACCGTGCGCTTCGCCGCGCCGCACGCCGATCCGGTCCTGCTGCCGCTGGCGCTGCTGCTCAACGGAGTCGGGCTGGCCGCCATCTACGGGCTCGGCGGCAGCGCCGGGCATGCGGAGGCGTGGCGGCAGCTGCTGTGGACCGGCGCAGCCGCGGCCGGCTGCACCGCGGCCGTGCTCGCCGTGCGCCATCCGCGCCGGCTGCAGCGCTACCCGTACCTGCTGGCGGCGGGCGGGCTGGTCCTGCTGCTCCTGCCGGTACTGCCCGGCATCGGCCTGGAGCTGTACGGGGCGCGCCGCTGGCTGTCGGTCGGCTCCTACACGGTGCAGCCGTCGGAGTTCGCGAAGCTGCCGCTGATCGTCTTCCTCGCCGGCTACCTGGGGCTGAAGCGCGACATCCTGTCGGTGGCGGGCCCCCCGGTGCGGGTGCGCGGCGTGAAGGTCTTCAGCATGCCGCGGATGCGGGTGCTCGGCCCGATGGCGGTCGCGTGGGGGTTCGCCATCCTGGTGCTGGTCTCCACCAAGGACCTCGGGACGTCCCTGCTGCTCTTCGCGGTGTTCCTGGCGATGCTGTACACGGCGACCGCGCGCAAGTCGTGGGTCGGCATCGGGCTGCTGCTGTTCGCGGTGGCGGCGACGGCGGCGTGGGCGATGTTCTGGCACGTGCAGCAGCGGGTGGCGATCTGGCTGGACCCGTTCGACCCGGCCCTGTACACCGCAGAGGCGGGCGGGAGCCGGCAGCTCGTGCAGGGGCTGTTCGCGCTGGCCGACGGCGGGCTGACCGGGACGGGCTTCGCCGGCGCCCGCTCGGCCGGCATCTTCGCCTCCGACAGCGACCTGATCCTGGTGACGATCGGCGAGGTGTACGGCTTCACCGGGCTGTCGGCGGTGCTGATGCTGCTCCTCCTCCTGGTGGAGCGGGGGTTCCGGATCGCGCTGGAGGCCCGCGACGTGTTCCTCACCCTGCTGGCCAGCGGTTTCGCGTTCCTCTTCGCGTTCCAGGTCTTCACCGTGCTGGGCGGCACCACCCGGCTGATCCCGCTGACCGGCATGACGACGCCGTTCCTCGCCGCCGGCGGGTCGTCACTGGTGGCGAGCTGGCTCGTCGTCGGCCTGTGGCTGCGCATCTCCGACGCCCGCTACCGCGCGTCCGACGCGCCGGCGGACACCGCCGCGGGCCAGTCCACCGAGCTCATCGCGGGCCTGCCCGGCCTGCGGCGCGCCGGCGGCCCGCCCGCGGAGGCGCGGGGCGCGGCGGGGCCCGGCGGAGAGCAGCGGGAGGACGCGGCCGCCGCTGCCGGCCGCCCGGCCGGCAGCGCACCCGCCCCGGGCGAGGGGCCGGACCTGCCGGACGCCGATGCCGGCGGGGGCCCGGAAGCAGCCGCCCCGGAGGGCGCCCCCGGCCGGGAGCCCTAAGGCGGGTTCGGTGGACACCTGCCCTGCTGCCCGGCGCCCTGGCACGTCCCTCGCGGCGTTCTCCTCTTCTCGGCCGGAAAACCCCGCCCCGACTCCCTCGTCGGCCGTGCGGCGGGTGCACCGCCGGCACCGATCGCGGTGAACGCCACCCACCACACACGCCCTAGCGCCGGCCCGCACGTTCCCGAGACGGCTGCGCCAGCGGGTGGAGGCGATCATCGGGATCTTGGAGAACCAGCTCGGCCTGGAGCGCCATGGCGCCCGCACCGCAGAGGGGCTGTTGGCCAGGGTGGGTCAGCGCATCCTCGCCCTGAACGCGGCGATCCGGCACAACCGGTTGGTGGGTGCCCCGGTGAAGCCGTCGCTGAGCACTGACGAGCACTGGCCAGGACACGCTTTCTGGGGCGAGGTCGGCGGACCGCCCTCCTGCTGTTGCCGCCCCGGCTCGCCCTCGCGGCGTTCTCCCCGGCCGGGGAGGCGAGGAGGGCGAGCTGGCCCGCCCCGACCCCCTCGCCGGCCGGGCGGCGGGTGCACCGCCGGCACCGGCGCAGCGGGGGCTTCCCGAGGCCCGCACCGCTGAACGGCGCGGAGCGCTTCCGCGGGTCAGCCCCAGTAGGCGGACCACTCATCGGCGGACAGGGAGCGGGGGTCGCGCCCCGCCTCGCGGGCGCGGGCTTCAGCGGCGCGGAGGCGGGTGTCGAAGCGGCGGGCGGCGGCGCGGAGGTCCATCTCCGGGTCGCCGCCGCTCCGGCGCTCCGCGCTGACCGCGGCGAACAGGCCGGCGCCGTCCCCGCCGTCGGCCCCGGCGGCCGCGATGAGCTCCTCGGGCACGCCGTTGCGTGCGGCGCGCTTCTGCAGCTCATAGGCGAGCAGCACGGCCGGCTGCGCGAACGGCACCCCGTCCAGCACCGAGGACGGACCGCCGTCCTGGCCGGCGCGCTCCGCCGCCTTGATCGCCTCCCAGTTGCCGCGCACATCATCGGCACCGGAGACCTCGGTGCCGGCGAAGACGTGCGGGTGGCGGCGGACCATCTTCGCGGTGATCGCGTCCGCCACGTCATCGACGGTGAAGCCGCCGTCCGGACGCTCCTGGGAGACCCGGGCGTGGAAGGCGACCTGGAGCAGGACGTCGCCGAGCTCCTCGCGCAGCGCCTCCGGATCGCCCTGCTCGATAGCCTCGACCGCCTCGTACGCCTCTTCGACCAGGTACTTGGCGAGGGACTCGTGCGTCTGCTCGGCGTCCCACGGGCAGGTGCGCCGCAGGGCGTCCATCACGTCAGTGAGCCGCTGCACGCCGCCGGCGGGCCGCTGCCCGCCCTGCGCCGCCGCACCGCCGCCGGTGTCCGCCGATTCCGTGCCCATGGGCACCCCTTCCGTATCGCTTCGTCCGTGCCGCCGCGCACCCGGAACGCGGGCGCCCGGGCCGCTCAGTCCGCGCCCCCGGCCAGCCACCCGCCCGCGCGCAGCGCCGACAGCACTTCGGCCACCGAATCCTCGGGCGCGGTACCCGTCGTGTCGATCACCAGGTCGGCGTCGCCGGGCTCCTCGTAGGGGTCGGAGATGCCGGTGAACGCCGGGATCTCCCCGGCCCGCGCCTTCGCGTACAGCCCCTTGCGGTCGCGCGCCTCGCACTCGGCCAGCGGGGTCGCCACGTGGACCAGGTACAGGTCGCCGTGCTCCTCCACCATGGTCCGCACCTCGGCGCGGGTGGCCGCATACGGCGCGATCGGCGCGCACACCGCCACCCCGCCGTGCCGGGTGATCTCACTGGCGACGTAGCCGATGCGCCGCACGTTGAGGTCCCGGTCCTCGCGGGAGAACGTGAGGCCGGCCGAGAGCATCCGCCGCACCACGTCGCCGTCCAGGAGGGTGACCGTGCGCCCGGCGCGGCGCACGCCGTCGGCGACGCCGCGCGCCACCGTCGACTTGCCCGATCCGGACAGCCCGGTGAACAGCACGGTGAGGCCGCGGTCGGTACGGGCCGGGCGGATGCGGGCCAGTTCGGCCGCGACCCGGGACGGCGTGAACCAGGCCGGCAGCGAGCGGCCGCGCGCCAGCATGGACTCCACCTCGGCCGGCGAGGGCTCGTCCACCGCAGCGGCCGGGTCGACGGCCGCCGCGGGGCGCCAGCTGCCGTGCGCCGCGTCGTAGCGCCACTCCCCCGGGTCGACGACCTCCCAGCCGCCGCGGGCGGTCCACCGGGCCGTGCCCTGCCCGGGTTCCGGCTCCGCACCCGGCTCCGCGGGCAGCGGGCCGTCGGCGAGAAGGTGGGTGGCGCCGTAGGAGCGGGCCACGTAGGGCGCGAGGAGGTCTCCGTCCCTGCCCGGCGGCAGCGGGACGCCGGCGAACCAGGTGCGCGGCGGAAGCAGCGGTTCGGCCGCGAGGACGGCGGTCGCAGCCCCTTCGCGCTCCAGGGGCAGGTCGAACAGGACGAGGACCTCGGCCGGGCCGTGCCGGCCCACTGCGTCGGCCGCGGCGCGGACCCGGGCCAGCGCGCGGTGGTGCAGCGGGCCGCGGACGGCCACCGCCAGCAGCGGGCCGGACCCGCCCTCGGCCTCGCGGCGGGCCCGCATCTGGGCGGGCGCCAGCCGCAGCGACCGCAGCGCGCCGTAGGCCGGCAGCCCGGCGATCACCACTTCGCCGGCCAGTCTCGGCCCGGGCGGGCGGCCGTCCGGTGCGGCGGCGCCTTCGGAAACGGTCCACCGCTCGGCGACGGCCAGCTCGGCGAGCGGCGCGCCCTCGGGGTCGGTCAGCAGCAGCCGGTCGGCCCCGGCGTGCTCCGCGGGTACCGGGAGGGTGACCGGCACCGGCCAGGGTGTTCCGTCGAGGCGGCGGCCGGACTCGGCCACGGCGTGCGCCTCCCGCTCGCCCATGAACCCCGCCATCGGGTACCCCCCGCTGAGGATCAGCTCCAGATGGCCCAGGCTCACCGGGTCAGGGGCGAATGCGGGCACGCCCCTCTCGTCGTCCGGCCCCGTGTGCAATCCGACCTCCGCTCGCTCGGTCCCGGCGGAGCCTCCCGCCCGGCCGGCGCGCATCCGTGCGCGCCGCGGCCGGGCCGCGCCCGCCGCGGACCAGCGTAGAGGGCGGCGCTGCGGCCGCGGCGGGCGGACTGAGGGCGGGGCCCGTGCGCGGCCGGCGGCGGGAACACCCGGGCTGCTCCAGGTGTTGGAACGCACGTCAGACGCAAACGAGCGAGATTGAAGGCAGCGAGACGGCGGCAGCGCCGGGAGCGCGTCCCCGCGGGGGCGTCCGAGCTGCCCGGTCGGGATGCCGGCGGCACTGCGCCGCAGTAGTCTGGACCGGCAGGGGAGCCGCCAGGTCCGGACCGGTGCGCGGCAGACGTGTGTCCGCACCCCGCCCGGACGCCCGCACGGCCGCAGTCCCCGCGGCGCGCCCGGAGCAGGCTCCCCGGCGCACTCCACCGACTCCGCACCGGCCACCGCAACCGCCCGCTCCACGGGCCGGTCTCCGACGGACCCCGCAGGGCGCCGCGTCGCGCCGCGCGGACTCCACCACGTCTCACGCCCTGAATGGTGATATGAGCCTCTTCGGACTTCTCCCCGCGGTCGTCGACGACCCGGCACTCCGGCAGACCGTCGAGACCGCCCGGCAGCACAGCAGCGATCCGCAGCTCGACCTGGTCGCGCCCGCAGCGGTGCGGCCGCTCATCGCGGGCGCCATCGCCGCCGAGGCACCGGTCGGCGCCGGCCGCACCGTGCTCTGCATCACGGCGACCGAGCGCGAGGCGGCCGACCTGGCCGAGTCGCTGGAGTCGCTGCTCCCGCCGGACTCGGTGGCGCTGTTCCCCGCCTGGGAGACCCTGCCGCACGAGCGGCTCTCGCCGCGCTCCGACACGGTCGGCCAGCGGCTCGCAGTGCTGCGCCGGCTCGCCCACCCCGACCCCGCCGACCCGCTGGCCGCGCCGCTCAAGGCCGTCGTCGCCCCGGTGCGCAGCGTCCTGCAGCCGCTCGTCGGCGGCCTCGGCGACCTCACCCCGGTACGGGTGCGCCCTGGCGACGAGGTCGCTCTGGACGACGTCGTCCAGGGCCTCACCGACGCCGGCTACGCCCGGGTCGACCTGGTGGAGAAGCGCGGCGACGTCGCCGTGCGCGGCGGCATCCTCGACGTCTTCCCGCCCACCGAGGAGCACCCGCTGCGGCTGGAGTTCTGGGGCGACACGGTCGAGGAGATCCGCTACTTCCAGGTGGCCGACCAGCGGTCGCTGCCCGAGTCCGGCGCCACCGACGCCGCGTCCGGCCTGTTCGCGCCGCCGTGCCGGGAACTGCTGCTCACCCCGGCAGTGCGGGAGCGCGCCGCGGAGCTCGCCGCCGAGCACCCGTCCCTCGCCGAAGTCCTCGGCAAGATCGCCGAAGGCATCGCGGTGGAGGGCATGGAGGCGTTCGCGCCGGTCCTCGCCGAGCGGATGCAGCCGTTCTTCGACTACCTCCCCTCCGGCGCCCACATCCTCGCCTGCGACCCCGAGCGGGTCCGCGCCCGCGCGCTGGAGCTGGAGGCGACCAGCAAGGAGTTCCTGGACGCGTCGTGGATCAACGCGGCCGCCGGCGGCGCCGCGCCGGTCGACCTCGGCGGCGCGTCCTACTCCTCGATCAGCGAGGTGCGCGCGAAGGCCGCCGAGCGGGGCCTGCCCTGGTGGACGATCGCCCCGTTCGAAGCCGGCGACCCCGGCACCGAAGACGCCGGGTACTCCGGCGGCGCGCCCCGCACGCTCGGCGCGTCCGAGGCCGACGCCTACCGGGGCGACACCGAGCGCGCCCTGGCCGATGTGAAGCGGTGGCTGCACGACGGCTGGCGCGTCGTCCTGGTCACCCAGGGGCACGGATCCGCCGAGCGGCTGGACGCGATGCTGCGCGGCGCCGGGCTCGGCGCCCGGCTCTCCCCCGATCTCACTGAAGCACCCGCCCCGTCGGTCGCCACCGTCACCACCGGCCTGCTGCACCAGGGGTTCGTGTGGAGCGGCGTGCGGACCGCGGTGCTCACCGAGACCGACCTGGTCGGGCAGCGCGCGTCGACGCGGGACATGCGCAAGATGCCCAGCCGGCGGCGCGGCGCCGTCGACCCGCTGCAGCTCAAGGCGGGCGACCACGTCGTGCACGAGCAGCACGGTGTGGGCCGCTACATCGAGATGGTGAGCCGCACCATCCAGGGCGCCACCCGGGACTACCTGGTCATCGAGTACGCGGCCTCCAAGCGGGGCCAGCCGGGCGACCGGCTGTTCGTGCCCACCGACCAGCTGGACGAAGTCACCCGGTACGTCGGCGGCGAAGCGCCCACGCTGTCCAAGATGGGCGGCTCGGACTGGTCCAAGACCAAGAGCCGGGCGCGCAAGGTCGTGCGGGAGATCGCCGGAGACCTGATCCGGCTCTACTCGGCGCGGCAGGCGTCGCCGGGCCACGCCTTCGGCCCGGACACGCCGTGGCAGCGCGAGCTGGAGGACGCCTTCCCGTATGCGGAGACGCCGGACCAGCTGGCGGCCATCGAAGAGGTCAAGGCCGACATGGAGAAGTCGGTACCGATGGACCGGCTGATCTGCGGCGACGTCGGCTACGGCAAGACCGAGGTGGCGGTCCGGGCGGCGTTCAAGGCGGTGCAGGACGGCAAGCAGGTGGCGCTGCTGGTGCCCACCACCCTGCTGGTGCAGCAGCACCTGTCCACCTTCTCCGAGCGCTACGCGTCGTTCCCGGTCACGGTGAAGCCGCTGTCCCGGTTCCAGTCCGAGGCGGAGGTCGAGACCACGCGCGCGGGGCTGCGCAGCGGCGAGATCGACGTGGTGATCGGCACCCACCGGCTGCTCTCCGACGAAACGCGGTTCAAGGACCTCGGGCTCATCATCATCGACGAGGAGCAGCGGTTCGGCGTCGAGCACAAGGAGGCGCTGAAGCGGCTGCGCACGCAGGTCGACGTGCTGGCGATGTCGGCGACGCCGATCCCGCGCACCCTGGAGATGGGGCTGACCGGCATCCGCGAGATGACGACCATCCTCACCCCGCCGGAGGAGCGGCACCCGGTACTCACCTTCGTGGGCCCCTACGAGGACAAGCAGATCGCGGCGGCCATCCGGCGCGAGCTGATGCGCGAGGGGCAGGTCTTCTTCGTGCACAACCGGGTGGCGTCGATCGAGAAGGTCGCGGCGTCGCTGAGCGAGCTGGTGCCCGAAGCGCGGGTCGCCTACGCGCACGGCCAGATGAACGAGCAGCAGCTCGAGCGGGTCATGGTCGACTTCTGGGAGAAGAACTACGACGTCCTGGTGTCCACCACCATCGTCGAGTCCGGCCTGGACGTGCCCAACGCCAACACCCTCATCGTCGACCGCGCCGACACCTACGGCCTGTCCCAGCTGCACCAGCTGCGGGGGCGCGTGGGCCGCGGCCGGGAGCGGGCCTACGCCTACTTCCTGTACCCGCCGGAGCGGCCGCTGAGCGAGACCGCCTACGAGCGGCTGTCCACGGTGGCGCAGCACACCGAGACCGGCGCCGGCATGTACGTCGCGATGAAGGACCTGGAGATCCGCGGCGCGGGCAACATCCTCGGCGCGGAGCAGTCCGGGAGCATCGCGGGCGTCGGCTTCGACCTGTACGTGCGGATGGTCGGCGAGGCGGTGCGCGAGCTCAAGGGCGACGGCACCGCCGCCGAGGAGGCCGAGACGCGGGTCGAGCTTCCGATCGACGCGCACATCCCGCACGACTACGTGCCGGGCGAGCGGCTCCGGCTGCAGGCGTACCGGCGGATCGCGGGCGTCGCCGGCGAGCAGGACATCGCCGCGGCCCGCGAGGAGCTCGTCGACCGGTACGGCCCCGTCCCGGAGCCGGTGGACAACCTGCTGCAGGTCGCGCGGTTCCGGGTGCTGGCCAAATCGGCCGGCCTGACCGACGTGGTGCTGCAGGGCGCGCAGATCCGCTTCACACCGGTCGAGCTGCGCGAGTCGCAGATGCTGCGGCTCCGCCGACTGCACCCCAAGGCGGTCTTCAAGGAGGCGTCCGGAACGCTGCTGGTGCCGGTCCCCAAGTCGGGCGGACTGGGCGGCAAGCCGCTCCGCGACCTCGCACTGCTGGCCTGGTGCACCGAGCTGGTGGAGTCCGTGCTCCAGCCCAAACCCGCCCAGCCGAGCGGGTCCAGCGCGCAGTAGCGCCGGCGCGTCCCGGCAGCCCGGTGGGCTGCCGGGGCGCGGCTGCGCCCGGGGCGGCCCACTCCGCCGGCGGCGCCGATCGATCCGGACCCCCGCCTTTGCCCGCGGGCGGAAGCCCTGCCCGCCCCTCCGATCAGCCGGCACCGCGGCGGGGACGGCTGCGCCGCGGCATGCGGGTCGGCGGCCGCGGCCGCCGACCGGCTTTCGGACCGTCAGGAATCACCCGTCAAGGTCGGCACCCCAACGGCACTGAACGACTACTCTTGGTGTCAGTAAAGACACGATCAGTCGCCAGCGTGCCGCCGTGCGCCCGGCGCGCAGCAGGGAGGACCGACCCGCGCATGGAGACCGTCGAAAGCCCGGAGCCGCGCCACCCCGGACTCCGGGACTGCGCCGCCGCGCTGCGCCGGCACCGGGTCCTCGTGCTCGGCGGGCTCGCCGCCGGCCTGCTCGCCGCGGGGATCGCGCTGGCCGCGGTACCGGCCGCCTACACCGCACAGGCATCCGTGCAGGTCGAGCCGGCCGGCGACGCCGCCACCGCCGGTGCCCCGCCCGGCTCCGCCAGCGGCGGAGTCGACGTCGCGACCGAGGCGCAGATCGTGCGCTCCACCGAGGTCGCGGCCGAAGCCGCCGACCTGCTCGGCACCGCCGAGGCTCCGGCCGCGCTGCGCGAGCGCGTCGCAGTCGAGGCACCGCCCAGCAGCAGCGTCCTCGACATCGCCTACACCGCGGGCAGCCCGCAGGCGGCCCGCCGCGGCGCGGCCGCGTTCGCCGACGCCTACCTCGCCGACCGGGCCGACCGGGCACGCACCCGGATCGACGACCGCCTCGACGCGCTGCGCGGCCAGCTCGACGACCGCGAGGGCGAACTCGCCGGACTCACCCGCAGCGGCGCCGAGGCACCCGGAACCGCCTCCCCGACGCGCGGCGCCGGCCGCGCGGAGGCCCTGCAGAACGAGATCACCGAGCTCACCGCGGCGATGACACCGCTCAGCGCAGCCCGGGACGCGCTCGATCCGGGCCGCGTGATCACCCCGGCAGTCGCCCCGGAGGCACCGGAATCGCCGCGCGGGCTGCTGTGGCCGGCCGCCGGCGGCCTGCTCGGACTGGCCGCCGGCGCCGCCGCGGCGCTCGCCGCCGACCGGCGCGACCGCACCCTGCGCACCGTGCGCGACCTACGCCGCGCCACCCCGCTGCCGGTGCTGCTCG
>NZ_BAAGXT010000022.1:0-91751 GCF_054779695.1 Nocardiopsis coralliicola
GACTTCCCCGCTGGGCGCACCCGCCCTGCGCCGCCGCCGGACCCCGCACGCAGAACGGCGGCGCCCCCGGGTGAGGGGCGCCGCCGCTGTTCGGTGGCGCTGGCGCGGCGCGCCGAGCCGGTGCCCCGCCGCTGTGCCGCCGGGACGGCGTGCCGCCCGCCGCCGGACGGGGGCGCCGCGCGCCGGCGGGAATGCCGGCCCGGCTCCGCAGGACCGTCCCGGACTACTCCGCGGCGGTCCCGCGCAGCTCTACCCGGGCGGCCTCGATGCGGTAGAGCACCTTGTTGCGGAGCCCTTCCGGAACCGGGTCGCAGCCGCAGTGCTTCGCGACGAGCTTCTTGACGACCTCTTCCAGGCCGTACTCCTCCAGGCAGGGGCGGCACTCGTCGAGATGGCGCCGCACCTCCTCGCAGCCGGCGTCGGAGAGCTCACCGTCGATGTAGACGTAGAGGTTCTCGAGGACCTCGCTGCACGGGGTCTCGTGGTGCCCGTGCCGGTGTGCCTCGCAGCTCATTTCCGCCCCTTCCGCGCTCCGGCGGACTGCGCCGTTCCCGCCAGGCCCTCGCTCGACAGGACGCCGCGGTCGACCGCATAGTGCTCCAGCAGCGTCCGCAGCTGCCGCCGGCCGCGGTGCAGCCGGGACATCACGGTCCCGATGGGCGTGTCCATGATCTCGGCGACCTCCTTGTACGCGAACCCCTCCACATCCGCCAGGTAAACGGCGATGCGGAAGTCCTCGGGCAGCTCCTGCAGCGCCCGCTTCACGTCGCTGTCCGGCAGGTGCTCGAGCGCCTCGGCCTCGGCCGACTTCAGCCCGCTGGAGGAGTGCGAGGCCGCCTGGGCGAGCTGCCAGTCCTCGACGTCCTCGGTCCCGGCCTGCTTCGGCTCCCGCTGCTTCTTGCGGTAGGAGTTGATGAAGGTGTTGGTGAGGATCCGGTACAGCCACGCCTTGAGGTTCGTGCCCTCCTTGAACTGGTGGAACGAACCGAAAGCCTTGGCGAACGTCTCCTGGACGAGGTCCTCGGCGTCAGCGGGGTTGCGGGTCATCCGCAGCGCCGCCGAGTACAGCTGGTCCAAGTACGGGAGGACGTCCCGCTCGAACCGAGCCCCCTGCTCGTCGAGTGTCTCCTGGCCCTGACTCAAACCCGCCTGCCTCCCTGTACTGGTGTGCCGTGGGGCAACCGTCGCCTCACGATACGACGCAGACAGAGCGGCCCGCACGCGTGGGGAGCGGGGCGGCGCGGCCGTTCCGCCGGCCGGCGGGGCATCGGTGAGCACTCTGCGGACCTCCGTTCGCCGCGACCCGGTGCGGCGCACCGGGTCTCAGGCCTGTACAGCCCGGCGGCGGTGCGCCCAGACTGCTGCGCAGTCCGCTGCCGCGGTGACGGTCCCAACAACGCGCGGCGGCGGCTGATTCCGCCGCCGACGGTTCCCGGACGCCCGGCCCGGTTTCCGCCCAGGGCGGAGCGGCCTGCGCGTGAAGGTGCCGCGCGTGCGGGTAGAACCCCGGTGTAGAGCAGGGAGAGGAGTGTCGTGCATCCGTCCTCCAGCCGCGACACGGCAACCGCAGCCGCGGGGCCGGCTCCGCCCCGCTCCCCTGCGGCGCAGTTCGCCGCCACCGACGCCCTCTCCGCCTACTGGCGGTTCTACTGGGCGGTGGCCGGCGCCCAGCTCGCCCGATGGCTGCCGGACTCGCCGTCCCTGCTGCTGGACATGTCCGCGCCGGACTTCCGCGGCGCACCGCGCGCGATCGCCGAAGGGCACGACGTGGTGACGCTGCTGCCGTCCGCGGACATGACACCGCGCCGCCCGCTGTCCCTGGTGAACGGGCACGCGCCGAATCCGCGGCGGCCCCGCCCGCCCGGCCGGCTCCGCCCCGTGGTGGGGGACCCCGGGCAGCTGGCCGGGTTCGCCGACGGTGCGTTCGACGGCGTGGTCGCCGACAACGGCGTGCTCTCCCGCCAGCTGGCCACCGAGTCCACCCTCGCCGAGATCGCCCGGGTGCTGCGGCCGGGCGGCCGGGTGCTGGTCTGCGTCGACTCGGTGGTGCTGGGCATGGCGCTCCTCGCCGAGCAGGACTGCTGGCCCGAGCTGAGCTTCGCGCCGACCGCGGACGTGCTGCTCGTGCCGTGGCCGGACGGGTCGATCACCCGCTGCTTCACCGGCGAGCAGCTCACCGAGCTGCTGGCCGGCGCCGGCCTGAAGGCGGAGTGGATCCGGCCGCGCACGGTCCTGTCGGCGTCCACGGTCGAGCACCTGTCCGACTCCGCGCCGGATCCGGGCGCACTGCACCGACTGGTCGAGATGGAGCTGCACGCCGAAGAGTCCGACGACTACGTGGGTGTCCACCTGCTGGCCAGCGCGGTCAAGCCGGGCTGAGCGCGGGAGGTGCGCGGGCGCACGGTCAGAAGAGCGTCGGCGGGCCCAGGAGCGCCGCCTCTTCCTCCTCGGTGGGCGGTTCCAGGAGCCCGGGGCCGCTGCTGCGGATGCTGTTCACCGCGGTACTGACCGACCGGGCGGTGAGGGCTCCGACAGGGGTGGCGGCCATGGCCCGCTCGACGTCGGCGTAGCCGGACCGGGGGTCGAGCCAGGCGGCCCACTCCTCGGGCGGAAGCGCGACCGGCATGCGCTCGTGGATACCGGCGAGCGCACCGGCGGCCTCGGTGGTGACCACGGCGCAGGTCCACAGCCAGGCCGCGGGGTCGTCGTCGGCGCGCTCGGGGTCGCGCCAGCGCTCGAACAGGCCGGCCAGCGCGAGCGGCGTTCCGTCCGACCGGGAGACGGCGAACGGGCGCTTGCGGGAGGCCGCCTTCCGCCGGGCGTGGTCGGGGTCGGTGGCGGGCGAGGTGCCGGCGTGCGCGGCGCCGGGCTCGGCATCGGGAAGGTACTGCCACTCGTAGTAGGCGTCGGCGGGGAGCAGGCAGCGACGGTGCCGCAGGGCCTCGCGGAAGGCGGGCTTCTCGGCGGCGGTCTCGCTGCGGGCGTTGATCATGCGGTAGCCGGCGTTGCGGTCGCGGGCCCAGGAGGGCACCAGGCCCCAGCGGAAGGCGGCGAGCGACTGCGGTCCGGCCGCAGCGCCGCGGCCGGCTTCGCCCGGAGGGGTGCCGAGCACGCCGTAGACCTGCGCGCCGGGCGCGAGGTTGTAGTCGGGCTCCAGCTGCTCCTGCGGAGGGCGGCCCCGGACGGCCGCGGCCCCGGCGGGCAGGTCCGCACCGGAGGCGTCCGGCTCGGGGAAGTCGAAGGCCAGCTGGAGCTCACTCGCGCTGCGCACCCGCGCGTACCGTCCGCACATGGCTCCGAGTCTGCCACCGTGCTCCGGCCGGTCCGACCCGCCGGGGGCGTCAGCCGGCGACGGTGGTCTCCGGCCGGCAGCGCACCGGGAAGCTGACGGAGCGGGCGATGAAGCAGACCTCGTGGGCGCGGGAGTGCAGTGCGCGGGCGCGCTCGCGGTCGGCGGGGTCGGCGATCTGCACGACCGGGTGGAGCACGACCTCGGTGAACTCGCCGCCGGAGTCGGCGTGCGTGGTCATGCTGCCGGTGGCGGTGTCGTCGTAGCCCGTCACCACCAGGCCCTCGGCGGCCGCGAGGGCGAGGTAGGAGAGCATGTGGCACTCGCTGAGCGCGGCCACCAGCAAGTCCTCCGGGTTCCACCGGTCGGGGTCGCCGCGGAACGCGCGGTCGGCGGATCCGAGCAGGGTGGGCCGCCCGTCGGCCGCCACCTCGTGGTCGCGGCCGTAGCCGCGATAGGACGCCGTGCCCGGGCCCTGGTTCCCGGTCCAGTGCACGCGCACCTCGTAGGCGTGCTCCTTGTCCCTGTGCTGCACTCGCGCCCCTCTGCTCGGCCGGCCGCGGTACCGGTGCGCTGCCGAGCAGCGGAGCCGGCACCCGGCCCGCCACTCTTCCACGGCCGCGCCGGGGAAACAACGGCCGGCTTCCCGGTCCCGATAGCCTGTGGATATGCCTGACTCCGCACTGCTGTGGCCCGCGCCGACCGCCCCGGGCCCCGTCTCCGGGACCGTTGCGCTGCCCGGATCGAAGTCGATGACGAACCGCGCTCTGGTGCTGGCGGCCCTGTCGGAGGGCCCGTGCACGGTGCGGCGCCCGCTGCGGAGCCGGGACACCGAGCTGATGGCGGGCGCGCTGCGCGCCCTGGGCGCCGACATCGCCGCGGACGGCGCCGACTGGCGCGTGGCGCCCGCCGCGCTGCGCGGCCCCGCGCAGCTCGACGTCGGCAACGCCGGCACCGTCATGCGGTTCGTGCCGCCGCTCGCCGCGCTGGCCGACGGCGCCATCTCCTTCGACGGCGACCCCCGCGCCCGCGAGCGGCCGGTCGGACCGCTGCTGGACGCCCTGCGCACGCTGGGCGCCGACATCGACGACGGCGGCCGCGGCGCGCTGCCGCTGACCGTCCGCGGCACCGGAGCGCTCAAGGGCGGCCGGGTGGTGCTGGACGCCTCCGGCTCCTCCCAGTTCGTCTCGGCGCTGCTGCTCGCCGGCGCCCGCTTCGACGACGGCGTGGAGATCCGCCACGACGGCCCGCCGGTCCCGTCCCGCCCGCACCTCGCCATGACCGCGGCGATGCTGCGCGCCGCGGGTGTTTCTGTGGAAACGCCCGAGCCGGACGTGTGGACCGTCGCACCCGGCCCCGTCTCGACCGCGGAGATCGACGTCGAGCCGGACCTCTCCAACGCCGCCCCCTTCCTCGCCGCCGCGCTGGTCACCGGCGGCGCGGTCACCGTCGCCGGCTGGCCGCAGGAGACCACCCAGCCGGGCGACGTGCTGCGCAGCCTGTTCACCCGGATGGGCGGCGCGGCCGCGTTCGGCCCGGACGGCCTGACGCTCCGCGGCACCGGGAGCGTGCACGGCATCACCGCCGACCTGCGCGAAGTGGGCGAACTCACGCCGACGATCGCCGCCGTCGCGGCACTGGCCGACTCACCGTCCCGGCTGACCGGCATCGCCCACCTGCGGCGGCACGAGACCGACCGGATCGCCGCGCTGGCCGCCGAGGTCAACCGGCTCGGCGGCGACGCCGAGGAGCTCCCCGACGGCCTGGTGATCCGGCCGCGGCCGCTGCACGGCGGCGTGTTCCGCAGCTATGACGACCACCGGATGGCCACCTCGGGGGCGGTGCTCGGGCTGGCGGTGCCCGGCGTGGAAGTGGAGGACATCGCCACCACCGGCAAGACGCTGCCGGACTTCCCCGGGCTGTGGGAGCGGGTGGTGGCCGCGTGAGGGGCGGCGGCCGGCACATGGACGCCGACGACGTGCGCGTCCGCGCGCGCGGCGGTTCGCGTCCGCGGACGCGGCGCAGGCCCGAGCATCGCGACGCCCGCACCGGCATGGTCGTCGCGGTCGACCGCGGCCGCTACCGGTGCCTGGTCGACGGCGTTCCGGTGACCGCGATGAAGGCGCGCGAGCTGGGCCGCGGCAGCATCGTGGTGGGCGACCGGGTGGACCTCGTCGGGGACCTCTCCGGGCTCCCGGACACCCTGGCGCGCGTCGTCCGGGTGCAGGACCGCTCCTCGGTGCTGCGCCGCACCGCCGACGACACCGATCCGGTGGAGCGGGTCATCGTCGCCAACGCCGACCGGATGGCCGTCGTCACCGCGCTGGCCGACCCGGAGCCGCGGCCGCGGTTCATCGACCGCTGCCTGGTGGCGGCCTACGACGCGGGCCTGGAGCCGGTGCTCTGCCTCACCAAGTCCGACCTGGCGGATCCGGACGAGCTGCTCGCGGCCTATGCACCGCTGCACGTCCGCGCGGTCGTCACCGAGCACGGCAGCGATCCGGCGGAGCTGCGCGGCCTGCTGGACGGGCGCGTGACCGTGCTGGTCGGGCCGTCCGGGGTCGGAAAGTCGACGCTGGTCAACCAGCTGCTTCCGGACGCTGCGCGGGCGGTGGGCGGCGTCAATCCGGTGACCGGCCGGGGCCGGCACACCTCGACCTCGGCGGTCGCGCTGCCGCTGGCAGACGGCGGCTGGATCGTGGACACGCCGGGGATCCGCAGCTTCGGGCTGGCGCATGTCACCCCGGAGGACATCCTGGCCGGCTTCCCCGACCTGGACGAGGCCGCGCGGGGCTGCCCCGAGGACTGCACCCATGCGGCCGGAGCCGCCGGGTGCGCACTGGACGCCGGCGCCGCTGCGGGGAGCATCGACCCGGGCCGGGTGGACTCCCTGCGCCGGCTGCTGGCGAGCCGCGCCGGCGAAGCTGCGGCCGGCTGACCGCTCCCCCGCGCCTGCCAGCGGCGGGGACGCCGACCGGAACCCCGGTGCAGCCCCTGCAGCCCTGGGGCCCTTGCCCGACGCGCAGTGTCCCGGCCGCGGGTGCGGCCGGGACACTGCGGGTCCTGCGCGGCCCCGGAGCGGGGCGGCGCTGCTAGCAGACGCTGTCGTTCGGCTTGGGGACCCCGAGCCCGAAGAGGGTGCGGGCCCGCAGGCCGACCCACGTTCCGGCGAGCGCCACGAGCGCCCACAGCCAGCCGTGCACGGAACCCGAGGCGATCCCGGCGAGGTAGGCGCCGATGTTGCAGCCGCCCGCGAGGCGCGCACCGATGCCCATCAGCACGCCGCCCACCAGACCGGCCGCGACCACGTTGCCGGAGAGGCCGGTGTGCAGCTTCCAGGCGCCGGCCGCGGCGGCCGCGACCGCCGCGCCGAGGATGATGCCGATGTTGGTGAGGCTGTTCTTGTCCGCGAGGACCGGGCCGGCGAGCTGCTCGGCCTGGTCGGGCTGGCTCCAGAACGCCCAGGTCTCCGGCTGCGCGCCGACGAGCTGCAGTGCCTTGGCGCCCCACAGGTTGAAGGCCGAGGTGATCCCCCAGGCGCCGCCGGAGACGATCAGGACGCCGGCGCCCAGCGCCGCGAGCACCAGCGCGCCGGCGATCATCGGCCAGCTGCCGCGGACGATGCGGGCGGCGCCGCGGACCGAGGGGACCGCACCGGTCGGCGGCGGGACGCGGCGGTTCTGCACGGCGCGGGTGCCGACGACCAGGGCGGCGAGGACGGCGATGGTGATCGCCCAGGAGCCGAACCAGCCGACGTGGTCGGAGAGCAGGACCGGCGGGACGGCGGGGAGGTCGGCGACCAGCGGCCAGGCGGCGCTGTAGATGACCGAGCCGGCGATGAAGCCGACGAGCGTGATCAGGATGGCCGACTGGCCGGAGCCGACCGCGAACAGGGTGCCCGAGGCGCAGGCGCCGCCGAGCTGCATGCCGATCCCGAACAGGAAGGCGCCCAGGAAGAGCGCGATGCCGATCGGGCCGGCCGACGGGCTCGGGTCGTTGCCGAACAGTCCGGTTCCGGTTCCGATCACCAGCGCGAAGAGGGTGGCCGTGGTGCCGAGGAGCACGGCGTGGGCGCGGAGTCCGGCGCCGTTGCCGACGGCGATGAACTGGCGCCAGGCCGAGGTGAACCCGAACCGGGAGTGGAACAGGGCGAGGCCGAGGCCGGTCCCGAGGACCAGCAGCGCCGCCGGCTGCAGGCCGTGCTGGGCGCCGACGTAGACGGCCAGCACCGCGGCGGCGCCCAGGGCGATCGCGAGCGGCGGCCACTTCACCGGGCCCGGCTCGGGGGCCGCGGGCTGCGCGGTGGAGAGGGTGGGCTTCCAGGTCAGCGCGAGTGCCGGAGCGGGTGCGGTGGCGGTGCCAGCGGCAGTGGCAGTGGCAGAGTCACTGCCCGTCTGCGCCGGCGGCTCGGCGGAATCGGGCGCGGGGCCGGTGGTCGGCTGCGACGTCATGGGGAAGGGCTCCCGGTGTGCGGAGGACGGCCGTGGTCGGTGGTGGAGACGCACCGGTACCGCCGCTCGTACGCGGCCGAACAGCCCGGGGGCCGGGGGAGAACGGTCTCAGCGCACGCTTCGGCGGCACCGGCGGCGACAGAGGCCGTCATCGGTGCTCGTCAGCGACATGGAGATCAGCACCATGCGCAGGAAGCGGGTGGGACCGGACATAGGACGCAAGCATACGCGAAAGGCTCCCGGGCCGGCATCCCCGCCCCGGGCTCCCGCCGCGTCCCGAACGGTGCGGGCGAGCGGCGGTCTCCGGGGCCGCACGGAGCGGATGGCGGCAGGAGCGCGGCCGGGCAGCACCGATGCGCGACGGCCGCGGATGCGCTTTCCGAGGCGCGGTCCGGCGCAGCCGCGGTCAGCGCACCCGGACGCCCAGTTCGTCGATGCGGGCCAGCAGGTCGGCCGGATCGGTATAGACCCGGTAGGCACCGGTGCGCTCCAGCTCGTCGCGGCCGTAGCCGCCGGAGAGGAGGCCGACGCCGAGAGCGCCGGCGCGGCGGGCGGCGAGCAGGTCCCACACGCTGTCGCCGACGACGATGGTGTGCCGCGGGTCGGCGTTCAGGCGCGCCGCGGCCGCCAGGAACAGGTCGGGGTCGGGCTTGGCGTAGCGGACCTGGTCGCGGGTGACCATCGGCGTATCCTCCGGCAGGCCCAGCAGAGCCAGGGCGCGGCCCGCGGTGCGGTAGGCCCCGCTGGTGGCGATGGCCCAGGCGATCCCGCGGCCGGTGAGCGCGTGCAGCAGGTCGGCGGCGCCGGGCAGCGGCGACACGGTGTCGTGCATCCGCAGGTACTCCTCCGCGTGCGCCGCGACCACCTCCTCCACCTGAGCGGCGTCCAGGCGCACCCCGGTCTCGCGCATCAGGGCATCGACGAAGAGGCCGCCGCTCATCCCGATGCGGCGGTGGATGCGCCACACGGACAGGTCGATACCGGACCGCGCCAGCGCGTACCGCCAGGCGATCACGTGCTGGTAGACGCTGTCGATGAGCGTTCCGTCCAGGTCGAACAGGAGCGCCGGCGGCGCGGGAGGCGGCACGGCGAACCCGGTGCCCGCGGAGTTCTCGGTCACCGCTCCAGTCTCCCGCGCACTGCCGGTGCAGCGAAGGCGGCGCTCCGCGCCCCCGCGGAACAGCCGGGGCGGCAGCGCCGCGCTCAGCTACTGGCCCTGCGGGTGCGGCGGCACGGCGGCGAGGCTGTGCAGCGTGGCGGCGATGCGGCCGGCCGCGCGGTCGATGTCGGACGGCAGCAGGACGTAGGACAGGGTGAGGCGGACGGCCACCTCGACCAGCGCGGCGCTGCGCTCTGCGGACAGCGCCGGGGTGCGGCGGCGCAGCGACGCGGTCAGCCGCTGCTCGAGCGCGACGTGCAGCGGCTCGGCGCGGGTGGTCAGCACCGGCAGCAGCGTCTCGTCGCCGGTGGCGACCGCCCGCAGCAGCGGGTCCTCGGCGGTCGTTGCGAGGATCCAGCGCGCCGCGGCGGCCACGGCCGCGGCCGGCGGGCCCGGGTGGGCGTCCAGGACGCCCTCGCTGCCGTCCAGGAAGCGTTCGGCCTCGCGCACCACCACCGCCTGCAGCAGCCCTTCCTTGGCGCCGAACTCGTTGTAGAGCGTCTGCCGGGACACCCCGGCGGAGGCGGCGATGTCAGCCATGCGCATGCGCGTCCAGCCGCCGGCGACCACGGCGGCGTAGCCGGCGTCGAGCAGGCGCTCGCGCACCCCGGACCTTCCGTCGGAGGGCGCCGGGGCCGCGGCCCCGGCGGTGTCGGCGGGCGCGGTGCCGGAGTCGGCGAGCGGATCGGGCATGGCTCCATCGTGCCATCGGCGGGAGCGGCCCGGGCGCTTCCGGGCCCGGCCCGGAGGAGCGCGCCCGGATCCGCTGCAGTGGCGGCGGCACGGAAACCGCTAACGGAACGGTCACGCAGGGGTGCCGTACGGGCCCCGATCGCGCCCAAAGGGTAGCGTTCTGCGCATGGCGTCCTTCGACGATGATCTGCGTCTGGCCCATGTCCTGGCGGACGCGGCCGACGACATCTCCCTGCAGCGCTTCCGCGCCCTGGACCTGCACGTGGAGACAAAACCGGACCTGACCCCGGTCACCGAGGCCGACCGCGCCGTCGAGGAGACGCTCCGCAGCGTGCTCTCCCGGGCCCGTCCGCGCGACGCCGTCGTCGGGGAGGAGTACGGCAAGACCGGCAACAGCAGCCGCGTGTGGGTCATCGATCCGATCGACGGCACCAAGAACTACGTGCGCGGCGTGCCGGTCTGGGCGACGCTCATCGCCCTGCTGGAGCACGACCGCCCAGTGGTGGGCCTGGTGTCCGCGCCGGCGCTGCAGCGCCGGTGGTGGGCGTCGATCGGCAGCGGCACCTGGACCGGGCGGAGCCTGACGAAGGCGTCCCGCTGCTCGGTGTCGAAGGTGTCCGCGCTGAACGACGCCTCGCTGTCCTTCTCCGAACTGTCGGAGTGGGAGGACCAGGGCCGGCTGGACTCCTTCCTCGGCCTCACCCGCAGCGTGTGGCGGACCCGTGCCTACGGCGACTTCTGGTCACACGTGATGGTGGCCGAGGGGGCGGTGGACATCGCGGCCGAGCCGGAGCTGTCGCTGTGGGACGCCGCTCCGCTGCCGATCATCCTGGAGGAGGCCGGCGGGCGCGCCACGGACCTGCGCGGCCAGGGCTTCACCGACGGCGGCGCGCTGGTCTGCACCAACGGCGCGCTGCACGACACCGCGCTCACCTGGCTCAACGGCGGACCCCTGCGGGCCTGAACGCGGCGGCGCCAGACAGGCGAAAGGCCCGGACTCGTGGAAGTCCGGGCCTTTCGCGATGGTAGCGGGGACAGGATTTGAACCTGCGACCTCTGGGTTATGAGCCCAGCGAGCTACCGAACTGCTCCACCCCGCGTCGCTGTGTCTGCGACTTTAGCGGGGTCCGGCGGCGAGTGCCAACTCGGCGTCTCGCCCACCTCCGGACAGGCGCGCCCGCGCGAGGGCCGGCAGGAGCGGCGGGCTGGTCGGCGCGTCGGACAAGCGCACAAGCGGCGGCGGGGGCGGGACCTCGGGGCCGACGGCCGGGTGGCGGGAGGGCCGCGGGGCTGGTGGCTGCTGAGGCGGGGGAGGTTGCCTAGCTCCCGCGCGAGGGCGGCCGGGCGGCGGACTGGTCGGTGCGTCGCAAGAGCGAGAAGCGGCAGCGACAGCGAGGCCGGCCGGGGCCTCAGGACGGCGGTGGGCGCGGGCTGGCTGGACGGGCACGTGGGGTGGGTGTGACTGCAGGGGCGGGGGAGGTTGCCTGGCTCCCGCGCGGGGCGGCCGGGTGACGGGTTGGTCCGTGCGTCGGAAAAGTCCAAAAGCGGCAGCGACGGCGAGGCTGCCCGGGCCCTCGGGTCGGCGGCCGGGCGCGGGCTGGCAGCGGGGCGGGCGTGCCTCGTGTGACTGGTGTGGATAGCGGGACTGCAGGGGTTGCAGGGTTGGCGGCTGGCCGGCCGTGTAAGCGCGCGGGGGGTTCGCGAACCCTTGGTAACACCCCATCGGCGCCACGACTCCCAACTTCTCGACGGCGGATGCGCGGAAAACCCGGGAGGTGTGAGCGTTCCGCGGCCCAATCGCCGGGCCAGTTCCACTCTGCGTGGCGACATATCGGGACAAACCGGGCGTCAGTTACCGGCGGAGTCCGGGCATCCGACCCGGGGGCCCATGCGCAGGAGCGCGGCGCGTTCCATTTCACGGAGTGGCGAGATCACTCCTGCATCACATCACCCAAAGTGGGGCACCCTGCCGCCGCGGTTGCCGCCTTTTCGCCGACCAGGCCGCAAAAAAGGCGGGTGCGCGGGAATCGGACACCGCGACACTGCGTGACCTCGTACTTGTGCAGGTCGGCGTGGTGCGGAATCGGCTCTCCGTGCAGGGTCCGCAGGGAGGAGGACGCCCCTTGCCTGGATGGCGTGTTCAGGACCCCGTTGTAGTGTCCGATTTCCTGGCATTTGTCCCCCGACTCCGCCACGCGGCCAGCCGACACCCGGCCGGCCAGTCGAGCCGTCTGCCCATCCTCGCCGCCACTGCCGCCTTTCCGCTGGTCCGACGCACAGAACACGGGTGGGCCGGCTGCAGGACTGCGGGAGCCTTCGGTCCGTGCCGTTCTGGCCCCATGAACAGCCGCACGACTGTCCGCACACCGCCCCGAAGCGGCGGGTCAGAGCCGATAAGACTGCCCGCGAAGCCGCCCTTGCTGCGTTGCCGTGAGCCCCGCTACGCGGCCGCCCGGAACCCGGCCGACTACCCAGCGCCCCCAGCCTCGCCGTCGCTCCAGCTGCCATTGGTCCGACGCGCCGGATGCCGGTGGGACGGCTGCAGAGGTGCGGAATCCTCCGACCTGACCGGGGGGCCGCCACGGCATCCGTTTCGCGGCAGTCCGCGAATACCGAAGGCCCGGATCCCTGAGGGATCCGGGCCTTCGGATTTGGTAGCGGGGACAGGATTTGAACCTGCGACCTCTGGGTTATGAGCCCAGCGAGCTACCGAACTGCTCCACCCCGCGTCGGTGTGTCTATGACTCTACCGGGAACCGCCGACCAGTGCCAACTCGGTTTTCCGGGGCCCTGAGCCCCCTGCCCGGTGCGGCCAAGGGCCCGCCGGGCCGCCCGTCCGCGCACGCGCCTTCGGGACGCTCCGCCGCGCCGTCGCCGCTACCCCGGGACAGGCCCGGTCGGGCCTGCCCCCGGTGCGCGGGTCAGTCCGCGATCCAGTTGCCGTTGGCGTCCTGGACGTAGCCGCTGACCTCGCCCATGACGCCGAGGGTGCCGTCGGTCATGACCGAGATCTCCACGGTGGCGGCGTCCTTGACGTCGCCGTCCTCGTCGATGAGCGGCAGGGACGCCTCAATGGCGTCGTCCTCGTCGTTCGGCGAAGCGGAGCAGAGGCCGACGGCGGTGAGGGTCGACAGGTCCTCGCTGACGTAGGCGCCCTGCTCCGGGTCTGCCGCGTCCAGCTCCGCGATGGGGCGGCCGGCGCCGCTCAGGTCCGCGACGTCGAACGCGCCGGCCACACTGTCGCCGCTGCTTTTCCCGTTCCCCTCCAGGGCGCGGTCGACGACGTCCTGCCCGGTGTCGCCCTCCTCGTAGTCGAGCATGTAGTCGAGGAGCTCGTTCACGTCACCGGCGGTCCGCCCCGGAGTGCCCTCCTCGATGTTCGACTCGATGATTCTGTCGACCTCGGCGGCGACCTCCTCAACCGAGGAGACGCCGAGCTTCTCCATCAGGCGTTCGGCCTCGGCGGCGCTGCGGCTCTCGTCGGAGTCCCTCTCCAGGAGGGCGTCCGGCTGGCCGTCGCCATAGGTGACGGCGAGGTCGACGGCGCACCGGTCAACGCCGTCGAGTTCGTGCGCGGTGGCGGTGATCTCTTCGGCGATGAGGCCTTCGGCCCCGGCTCCCATGGCTTCGCGCAGGCCGTCGGGGACGCGGATCGTGATCTCGTCCGCGGGCTCGACGCCCTCGGGCTGGAACTCGAACACGGGGCCGGTCGGGCCGGACGCACCGTCGCCGTCGCCGCCCGAGGAGGTGTCAGAGCCCGAGGAGCAGGCGGCGAGCAGCAGCACGGCCGCCGCGGGAGCGGCAATGAGCAGGGGGCGTGCGGAAGAGCGTGTGGTGGAGGAGGTCATCGTTGGGGTTCGCGCGGACACCCGCGCGGATCCTTTCCCTGTGTGGAGCCCCGGGGCGGCCGGCCGCGGCATCTTCGCGGCGGGCGCACGCAACGGACGGCAATCGACGCATTGCTTCCGATTCGGGCATTGCGCGGCGCAATTACCGGCACACCCGGCACGCCGGAAGGGGGCCGCAGCAACCCTGCGCACCTGGTCAAGTCTTCTACGCGCCCGCGCAGGAAGCCGGGCGCCCTGCGGAGGCCGCAACACGAAAAGGGCCCCTGGCCCGGGATCTCTCCCGGGCCAGGGGCCCTCTCGGTGGTAGCGGGGACAGGATTTGAACCTGCGACCTCTGGGTTATGAGCCCAGCGAGCTACCGAACTGCTCCACCCCGCGTCGGTGTTCCTCCACGGTATCGGGGTGGGCCCCCCGTGTCGAATCGGAGCGCGCCGCGCGGGGTCAGGGCGCGGCGCGCGGGGCGGGGCCGGGGCCCCGCCCCGCGAGGGGCTAGGGCGCGCCCTAGTCGCCCTCGTCGTCGCGGCGGGCCGCGTCGGCGCGGTCGAGGGCGTCGCCGAGGCGGTCGACGGCCTCGCCGTACGCCTCCCAGTCGCCCTCGCGCATGGCCTCCTGGCTCTCCTCGTACGCCTTGGCGGCGTCGTCGAGGGCCTGGCTCAGCTCATCGTCGCCGCCTCCGCCACCGCCGCCGCCTTCGCCGCCGGCCTCGGAGTCGCCGCCACCGCCGCCTTCGGCGGCTCCCTCGTCGAGCGGGCCTTCGCCGCCCTCGAAGAGGTTGTTGAGCGCCTCCTGCAGGTTGGAGCCGATGGCGACCTCCTCGCCGAAGCCGACCATGACCTGCTGCAGCAGCGGGTAGGAGGCGTCGCCTCCGCCGCCCGCCTGCACGTACAGCGGCTCCACGTAGAGGAGTCCGTCGCCGAACGGCAGGGTGAGCAGGTTGCCGTAGGTGACCTCGGCCGAGCTCTGCTCCAGCGGGAGCAGGACCTCGCGGACACCGGCGTCGGATTGGAAGGCGTTCTGCACCTGGCCGGGGCCGAGGATGACGGTGCTGCGCGGCAGCTCCAGCATCCGGATCTTGCCGTACTCCTCGGACTCCACGTCGCTGACCACCGACATGAACGCCGCCAGGTTCTCCCTGCCGCGCGGCACGAACGTCGAGGTGAGCGCGAAGCTCGCCTCCTCGTCGCCCGGGTACCGGAGGGTCTGCCGGTAGGGCGGCTCCGGGTTCTCCGCGTCGTCGGTCGGGTCGTTGGGGATGTCCCAGAAGTCCTGGCCGCCGTAGAAGGCGTCCGCGTCGGTGATGTGGTAGCGCTTCAGGATCTCCCGCTGGACCTTGAACAGGTCGTCCGGGTAGCGCAGGTGGTTCTCCAGCTCCTCGCCGATCTCCTCCTTGGAGGTGACGACGCCGGGGAACGCCTCCGACCAGGTCTTGAGGACCGGGTCCTGCTCGTCCCAGCCGTAGACCTTCACCGTGCCGTCGTAGGCGTCGACGGTGGCCTTGACCGAGTTCCGGATGTAGTTGACCTGGTTTCCGGGCAGGGTCGTGGCCGCCTCGGTGCCCTCGCTGAAGGTGTCCTCGGTGGCGTCGGAGAAGTCGATCGGCGTCGAGTACGGGTAGCCGGAGCTGGTGGTGTAGGCGTCGACGATCCACTGCACGCGGCCGTCGACCACCGCCGGGTAGGGCTTGCCGTCCACGGTGAGGAACGGGGCGACCTTCTCCACGCGGTCGGACGGGTCGCGCTCGTAGAGGATCTGCGACTCGTCGGTGATCGCGGTGTTGAGCAGGATGTCCGGCTCGCGGTACTTGAGCGCGTAGAGCACGCGGTCGAAGAACGAGCTGAGCTGGACGCCGCCGTCGCCGTCGTAGTGGTTGGTGGCCTGGGTGCCGCCGTCTTCGCCGTCACCCGAGCCCTCGCCGCCGGAGCCCTCGCCGCCGGAGCCGCCCTCGGGGCTCTCCTCCGGGCTGGCTTCGGGGCTCTGGTCCGCGCCGTCAGCGGGGGCGCGGGCCTCATCGGCGCCGCCGCCACCGCCGCCGTCTTCGCCCTCGACGTCCTCGCTGGTGGTGATGTTCTCCGGGTCCCCGGAGTCCAGCGGGTAGTCGTACTCGGGCTCGGCGTTGACGATGGCGTACTCGGCGCCGCGCTGGCCGAAGTAGATGCGCGGCTCGTATTCGCCGGTGACCTCGGACAGCTCGCCCTGCGGCGGGATGTTGTACTCGGTGAAGACCGGGCGGCCCTCGGAGTCGACCTGGTTGCCCGCCGCGGCGACGATGCCGAAGCCGTGCGTGTAGACGGTGTGCCGGGTCAGCCAGTTGTCCTGGCCCTCCGGGGGGCCGTCGAGCTCGCGCGCGGCGATGATGGTGTCGACGGAGTTGCCGTCGGCGTCCTCATACCGGTCCACGTCGAGCACGTCGGGGAACTGGTAGAAGCCGCGGACCTGCTGCATCTGCTGGAACGTCTGGGAGACGACCGAGGGGTCGACGAGCCGGACGCTGGGGATCGTGGACGCCTCGGCGGCGAGCTGATCGGAGGTCAGCTCGGTCTTGGCGTCGTAGGTCTCCGATTCGGCGTTGGCGATGCCGTAGGCCTCGCGGGTCGCCTCGATGTTCCTGCTGATGTAGGGGTTCTCTTCGCGCTGCTCGTTCGGGTTGACGGTGAACTGCTGCACGAGCTGCGGGTAGACGCCGCCGATGAGCACCGCGGAGAGCACCAGGAGGCCGAGGCTGACCAGCGGCACCATGGCGTTCTTGAAGTAGATGTTGGCGAAGAACAGCAGCGCGCAGACGACCGCGATGATCGCCAGGATGATCTTGGCGGTCAGCACCGCGTTCACGTCGGTGTAGGACGCGCCGTAGGTGTAGCCGCGGTTGGAGAACACCAGTCCGTACTGGTCGAGCCAGTAGGCGCCGGCCTTCAGCAGGACGAAGACGCCGAGCAGGACCGACAGGTGCACGCGCGCGGCCGGGGTGGCCCGCTGCCCGTCGCCCTGCAGGCGGACCCCGCCGAACAGGTAGTGCACGATCACGGCGGCGATGAACGCCAGCACGACGGCCGCGAAGAGGTAGCCGAGCACCACCCGCAGGAACGGGTAGGTGAACGCGAAGAACGAGATGTCCATCCCGAACTGGGCGTCCGCCGCCCCGAAGGGGTTGCGGTTGGCGTACTGCAGGAAGGTGCCCCACTCGGCTGAGGCCGATGCGCCGGTCAGTACGCCGAGACCGCCCGCGACGACCCAGAAGAAGATCTTGCGGTGCGGCTCGATCGCCATCCGGTACCGGTCGAGCCCCTGCTGCTCCATGCTCATGGGGCGGGTGAGCGGCCGGGACCGGTAGGCGAAGTAGATGCTGGCGCCGACGACGAGCGTCATCAGCACGGCCGCACCGGCGAACAGCAGGGCGCGGGTGCGCAGCTCGGTCACGAAGACCGAGGTGTAGCCGACCGACGAGTACCACTTGTAGTCGGTCACGAAATTGGCGGCGACCAGGAGTCCCGCGACGATGACGACGACGACCGCTGCGACGGGCGCGAGCAGCCGGTTTCGTCGAGGCATGCGCGCGGGTGGTGCGCCGGGCGATCGGAAGCTCACGCCTCCCCCTCGTCATGACGGTCAGTGATCCGGCGGTTTCCCCGGAGTTGGGTGCGGGGCGTGTACGGGCCCCCGCGTATCGGCAACTTATTGGGTCGCCCCCGGGTTCCCGAAACCCCGCGCCGAAGGGGTGACAACATCACATCGGTGCGGCATCGCCCGGATCTCGGCGGCGGTCCCCTGCGACCCTAACCCGGGGCGCGCGCTCCGTCCGGACCGCCCCGGATCCGCTCGCGGGACGGGGGTGCGGCCCGGTCCGGGCGGGCGGCGGAACCCGCCGCCGGCGCAGCTGCGGCAGAGCGGCTCCGGCGGTGCGGCGGCTCGGGCACCATGGTGGGGTGACCTATCTGATCCGCGACGCCGTGATGGACCTGGAGCGCCACGCCGCCGAGCAGGGCTGGGACCAGGCCCCCCGGGTCTACGCCCTCGTCCCCACCGCCGAGCTGGCCCGCGCCGAACCCGCTCTCGCCTCGATGCTGGGCCTGTCGGCCGAGGCCGACCCCGCCGAACTCACCCCGGTCGAGCAGGAGCCGCTGCCCGACGGCGTACCGCTGGAGGAGGCGCTGGGCAGCATGGCCTGGCCCGAATCCGTTGCCGGCTGCGCCCTGGTGATGGAGCGGATCGTGATCCGCGGCTCGGACGAGACGCTGGACCCGCCGCGCGGCGCCGACGCCGCGGAGTGGGCCGGCGGCCGCGACGACGGCGAGGAGATCCGGCTGGTGGCCGGCGTACTGCGCGAAGGCGGGCGGCACAGCGCTCTGCGGATGCGCGCGCACGACAGCGAGGAGCAGGTGCTCAGCGGCGAGGACCTGGTGCCGGCGCTGACCTCGGCACTCGCGCTCACTCTGGACGAGGACTAGGGCGCCTTCCGGCGAAGGCCCCTGCCCGGACCGGCAGCGGTGCGCATCGCCGAGCGGCCGGCCGGCCCGGCGGCGCATCCGCGAACGGCTGCCCGGACGGGTGGCGCAGGGGCGCACGGCCCACCGCCCCCGGCGGTCCGGTGGCGGGCTTCCGGGGGCGGCGCGGAACCACCGCGCCGCCCCCGGAAGCTGCACGGGCGCCGGCCGCTCCCCCGGCCCGCCCCGGAGCCGGCGGCCGGCTCAGCTGCTGCCGGGCTCCGCGGGGTCGCAGCGCGGGAGGTCGCCGGTGTCGCCGCCGGAGCGCACGGTCTCCAGCGCGGTGACGGCGTCGGACAGCTCGGCCGCCTTGAGGACCTCGATGTCGCCGGCCGCAGCGGACTCGAAGGTCTGCGAGCAGCTCTCTTCGGCCACGAGGAAGTAGTCGGCGCCCTGGTCGCGCGCGCTCACCATCTTCTGCGCGACCCCGCTGACCCCGCCCACGGTGCCCTCGGAGTCGATGGTGCCGGTGCCCGCCACGTTCGCTCCGCCGGTCAGCCCCTCCGGGTCGAGGCGGTCCATGATCCCCAGCGCGAACATCATCCCGGCGCTCGGGCCGCCGATCTCGCCCACCTGGAACTGGACGTCGAAGGGGAACTCCGGGTCGTCGGCGATGAGGATGCCGACGACCGCTTTGCCCTCGTCCCCCTCTTCGGTCTTCAGCTCGATCGTCTCCTCGGGGCCGCTCAGGTCGACCTCGCCGCCCTGGGGGTCCTCCGGGTCGACGGCGCCGCGGACCACCGTCAGCTCAACCGTGTCGCCCGGCTCCCGCTCGCCGACGGCCTCGGCCGCCTCGGTCTTGCCGTTCACCCGCTCGCCGTCGACCTCGCGGATGACGTCGCCCGCCTCCAGCTCGCCGGCGGCCGGCACGCCCTTCTCCACGCCGGCCACGACCGGGTGCAGGGTGAAGTCCACGCCGAGCTCGTTCAGCGCCGCCGCAGTGGCGGTGGTCTGCGAGTCGTCCATCTCCAGCGTCTGGCTCTCGTTGACCTCTTCCACCGTCTGGTCCGGCGGGTAGAGGGCCGCTTCGGGCAGCACCGCCTGGGTGGGCGAGAACCAGGCGCTGACGACCTCCAGGATGCTGAGCCGCCGTCCGGGGCCGCCGGCGTACTGCACGGTGACCATCGACAGGCTGCCGTCGTGCCGGTATTCGTCGGTGCCCTCGATGTGGATCACCGGCTCGTCCTCGGAGTTGTCGCCGAGCGTGTTCAGCGCGAGGCCGGGCGAAGACACCAGGTAGGGCACCGGAAGGAAGACCGCGCCGGCGGAGAGCGCGGCGAGCGCTACCACCGCGGCGACAAGGGCGTTGACGCGACGGAACATGGAGGACAGCCTACGTCCCGTTGCGGCCCGCCCCGCCGCCCGGCACGGCGGCGCGGGGCGCCCCGCCGGCGGGCACCCCGGGGCGCGGAGCCCGCTGCCCGCGCGCGTCCTGCGGAGCCGCTGGCGCACGGCGCCTGGCGAGCGGAACCCCCTGATCAGAGCCGTTTCGCGGGCCGGAGCGCGGCCGTGCGGCCTATTCGGCGCCGACCCACTGGGCGGCGCCGTCGCGGAACCGCTGGTGCTTCCAGACCGGCACCTCGGCCTTGATCTCGTCGATCAGGCGCCGGCAGGCGTCGAACGCCTCCGCGCGGTGGCCCGCGGCGGCGGCCACGACCACGGCCGTGTCGCCGATCGCGAGGTCGCCCACCCGGTGCAGCGCAGCGACGCGGTGGACCGGTGTCCCCGCAGCGGACGCATCGGCCGCGACCCGCTCCATCACCCGGCGCATCTCCGCGGCGGCGGTGGGGTGGGCGCTGTAGCCGAGCGCGTCGACGGGGCGGCCCTCGTCGGTGTCGCGGACGGTCCCGATGAAGAACGCCGTGCCGCCCGCGCGCGGGTCGGCCACCGCGTCCAGCACCTCGTCGACGGAGAGCCGGGCCTCCCGGATCCCGGCGAGTGCGACCGTGCCGGCGCCGGCGTCTTCCGCGTCGAGGACCTCTTCCCTCATCGCCATCCCCATTCGTTCCGGCGGAGCCGCGGCACGGCCGCACTCCGCACTCCCCTCCGGGCCGAAGCACCGGCGCTCAGTGGCCGCGCGGCCGGGCACCGTCCGCCTTCCCGCGGCGGCGCCCTGGACCGTACGCGGCTCCGGGGCCGCCGGGCACCATTCGGGCATTAGACCACCGCGGCCCCGCAGCGTCCATCAGCCCTCGCATCTGCCACCTGATCAGCGGAATTCGGCGGCATCTGCAGTGTGAAGCGCCGGTTTTCGGGGCGGGTCAGGTGCGGCGGCGCTTGCGGATGTGCCGGACCGCGGCTGCGGTGCCGATGGCGGCCACGGCGGCGCCCGCCGCGCCGGCCGCGGAGATCGCGGCCTCCTTGCGGCCGAGTTCGCGGCCGACCAGGGCGGTACGGCCGGTGCGCGCCTCCAGCAGCGCCTCCAGGGCGCCGGCGTTGGTGAAGGCGGGTTTCCACCCGGCGCGGTGCAGGGTGGCGCATTCCACCACGCAGGGGTAGACGAGGAACTTGAGCTCGCCGGCCGAGGCCGGCGTGATCCCCGCGCGGTGCAGCCGGTGGGTGGCGCCGAAGGCCAGCCCGGCCGGGACCTCGAAGCCGCGCAGGCCGGAGACCTCTTCGGCCTCGGCCTGGGACAGCGCGCCGTCGGAGCCGACCGCCAGCGCTCCCCCGGGACCGTCCACACCCTGCACCGCCACCAGCTCCAGCGCCGAGGCGAGGTCGGCGACGTGGCAGAACTGCCACCGCTGGGGGACGCCCTTCACCGCGATGAGCCGCGGCGCGGCGAAGTGCCGGGCCAGCACGGTGTCCGGGCCGGGTCCGACCAGCGGCGCCGGGCGGACCACGGTGACCGACAGGCCGGGGTGCGCACGGCGGGCGCGCCGGGCGAGCTCCTCGATCTCGGTGAAGTCGCCGACGAGGCCGTCGCCGCTGTCCGCAACGACGGCGCCGTCCTCGGGCAGCGGCACCGGGTTGTCCGGCGCGGCACCGTAGACCATGGTGCTGGTGACCAGGACGACGCGGCCGACGCGCTGCGCGGCGGCCGCGGTGAGCAGCGTCTGCGCGGCGCGGACCGCTGCGGAGCGGCGCTCCCGGTGGCGGGCGTCGGCGCCGCGTTCGACCGCGGTGTGCACGAGGACGTCGACGCCCTCCAGCAGCGCGGCGACCCGCGGATCGCGGAGGTCGGCGGTGTGCCGTTCGACGCCGTCGGGTCCGGGCGCGGCGGGACGCGCGGCGCCAGCTTCCACAACGCCCCCGGAGTCGGGCTCCCCTGCCTCCAGCGCGGCGGATCCGTCCGGCTCCTCCCCGCCGATGGCCACCACCCGGCGGACCGCACCGGAACCCAGAGCAGCCGCGAGCCGTTCCACCAGGAGCAGGCCCGCGCCCTGGGCGGCCCCGGTCACCGCGACCGCAGGACCGTCCCCGTCCGGACTGTGCTGTGGGCGAACCTGGCCGTTTTCGGTACTCACTCCGGTGTGCTCCCAGCTAACGTGACAGTGGAGACAAACCTAATCCTGCCTGAGGTCTAATCGTGAGCGACCAGCCTTTTGGTTTCAGCATGCCGAACGACCCCGATGACGGCTCCTCGGGGCGCTCGGGCGGGTCGGGCGGCTCCGGCGGCAGCGGCAGCGGCTCTGGTGACAGCGGCGGCTTCGGCGGCGGCGGTTTCGGCGGCGGCCCCGGCGCGGGCGGCCCGGAGATGCCCGGCGGGTTCCCGTTCGGCGACCCGCAGCAGATGGCGCAGATGCTGCGCCAGTTCGCCGACATGATGGCCGCCCAGCCCGGCCCCGGCGACAAGCCGGGCTCCGGCGCGGGACAGGGTTCCGGCATCAACTGGGACATGGCCAAGAACATCGCCCGGCACACCGTCTCGCAGGGCGGCGACAGCAGCGTCGGCCCGGTGGTCTCCGCGCAGGTCGCCGAGGCCGTCCGGCTGGCCGACCTGTGGCTCAACGAGGCCACCCCGCTGCCGTCGGGCGTGCAGTCCGCCGAGGCGTGGAGCCGCGCCGAATGGGTGGAGCGCACCATGCCCACCTGGGAGCGGCTGTGCGATCCGCTCACGTCGCGCATCGTCTCCTCGATGAGCCAGAACATGCCCGAGGAGATGCAGTCGGTCGCCGGGCCGCTGGTCGGCATGATGCAGCAGATGGGCGGCATGCTCGTCGGGCAGCAGGCCGGGCAGGCCATCGGCGAGCTCGCCGGCGAGGTGATCGGCACCACCGACGTGGGCCTGCCGCTGGCCGGTGAGGGCCGGGCCGCGCTGCTGCCCGGCGGGGTCGAGCGGTTCAGCGAGGGCCTGGGGGTCGCCGCCGACGAGGTCCGGCTCTACCTGGCCGCCCGCGAGGCGGCCCTGCACCGGCTCTACGCGCACGTGCCGTGGCTGCGCGGCCATGTGTTCACGCTGGTCGAGGAGTACGCCGCCGGCATGTCGTTCGACATGAGCGGCCTGGAGGAGCGTCTCGGCGGCCTCGACCTGTCCAACCCGGAGGAGCTGCAGAACGCCTTGGCCGGCGGCGAGGGCGAAGGGCTGTTCCAGCCGGAGGACACGCCGCAGCAGAAGGCGGCGCTGGCCCGGCTGGAGACCGCGCTCGCACTGGTCGAGGGCTGGGTGTCGGTCGTCGTCGGCACCGCGGTGGACGGCCGGCTGCCGCAGGCCGCGGCGCTGGCCGAGGCCACCCGGCGGCGGCGCGCCACCGGCGGCCCCGCCGAGCACACCTTCGCCACGCTGGTCGGCCTCGAACTGCGGCCGCGCCGGCTCCGCGAGGCGGCGGCGCTGTGGTCGGCGCTGACCGAGGCGCGCGGGGCCGACGGCCGGGACGCGCTGTGGGAGCACCCCGACCTGATGCCGTCCGCCGACGACCTCGACGATCCGGACGCGTTCGTGGCCGGCCGCGACGCGGTCGACATCGACTCCGCCATCGCCCGGCTCACCGGCGACGGCAGCGCCGGTAACGCCGACGGCGAGGACGGCGGGGACGGCGGGGACGGCGGGGACAGCTCGAACGCCGGCGGCACAGACGGTTCGGACGGCTCCGGCAACGCCGGAGACTCGGGCGGCTCCGGGAGCGGCCGGTGAGCCTGGCCGCCGACGCCCGCGCGGAACTGGAATCCTGGCGCGCGCCCGACAGCGGACAGGAGCAGCTGCGCCGCACCATGCTCCGCCACCTGGCCGCGTACCCGGATGCGATGCGCCGCACCTGCGTGCCGGGCCACCTCACTGCGAGCGCCGCCATCCTCGACCCGGCGGGCCGCGCCACCGTCCTGACGCTGCACGCCAAGGCCGGCCTGTGGCTGCAGACCGGCGGGCACTGCGAGGACGGCGACGCGACGCTGCAGGAAGCCGCGCTGCGCGAGGCGCGCGAGGAGTCCGGGATCGCCGACCTGCGGATCCTTCCCGGGCCGGTCCAACTGGACGTGCACCCGGTGGACTTCTGCGCCGGCGGCACGCAGCACCTCGACGTCCGCTACGCCGTGGTGGCCCCGGAGGGCGCCGCGCTCCAGGCCGACCCCGGCGAGTCCGCCGACCTGGCCTGGTTCGGAGTCGACGCCCTGCCTGAGAAGACGGACCACTCCGTCACCACGCTGGTCGCCGCCGCGTCGGCCGCGGTCCGCGCCGCTGCCTGACGGTGCTCGGGCGCTCCGCCGCCGGGGCGGCCCCCGGAACCCCGCAGGGCCGGCGCGGGACCGCTGGACGGGCCGGCCCGGCCGCGCTGCTCCGCCCGCAGCACCCGCCCGCGCCGAAGGCCGCCGCGCGGGGAGGGATCCCGGGGCGGGGCCCGGAGGCACCCCCGTGCTCGCCGGCGCGGCGGGGCGGTTGTCCGCCGCACACGCCCCGGCCCGCTCCCCTGATCCGGTCCGACCGCGGCGGCAGCCGGTGGGGACGCGCGGCGCCGCTTCGGCGTGTCGGCCGCGGAGCAGCCGGCGATCAGCGCGCCCGCCGCAGTGCGCCGCCCCGGTTCGCAGCGTGCAGACCGGCTCAGGTGCACTCGCCGGCGGGGCCGTCCGAGGCGTCCGGGCCCGCCGGATCGCCGGGCGTGTCGACCGTGTCGGAGCCGTCGCCGTCGTCAGAGCCGTCCGGGCCGCCGCGCTGGGCGGCGGTGTGCCCTTCGAGGAAGCCGCGGGCGCGCTCGGCCTTCGGGAAGCGGTGCACCAGCTCCCAGAACTCGGGGCCGTGGTGCGGGACCAGGAGGTGGACGAGCTCGTGCACGAGTACGTAGTCCACCACCCAGGAGGGCATGCCGGACAGGCGCCGGGACAGCCTGATGGCGCCGGTGTCCGGCGTGCACGAGCCCCAGCGGGTGGTCTGGTTGTCCACCCAGCGCACCGACTCCGGGCGCGGCAGGCCGTCGAGATAGCGGTCGGCCAGGTCCTGGGCGCGGTCGAACAGCTCGGTGTCGCGCGGGCGGCGCCGCACCTCGCGCTTGCGGAGGCGGGACAGCATCCGGTCCACCCACTGCTGTTCTTCAGCGCGGGAGAAGCTGGCGGGCACGAGGACGACCGTTTTGTCCCCGTCGCGGTAGGCGGAGACCGTCCGCCGCCGGCGGGGACTGCGGCGTACCTCTACTTCCGTGTTCCGAGGCACACGCTCACGGTATCCCAGACGCCGCTGCGGCCCTAGGCCCTGTTTTCCCGATAAACCACCCCAGACCAGGCACCCGGGTGCACCGCTCGCGACCGAGCTCCCCCGAATCCCCGCACCCCCGGGCCTCCCGCCCACCACCCGGGGCACGGCCGGCCCGCACGGAGGGCCCGCCTGTCCGCATCCGGCCAGGACCGGTTCTGCCGTGCCGGGCGGTTCGCCTGTGCGCGCCGTTTCCGCACAACGGCTGAGGGGGCGCCGGTCGGCGCCCCCTCAGGTGGTCTCACGGACCGCTGCGGTCCCCGCTGGCGCGCATCAACACAGCCGCGACCACGCTATTTCCGCCATCGCATGCTCCTGGCGCTCGCGTTCACGCAGCTCGGCGCGGACGCGCCGGGCGGAAAGCCGGCGCTCCTGCCGGGTCGAGCGCGGTGCGGCGTCGCTGGGCCGCGGGGTACCGATGAGCTCCAACATCACGTGCATGTCCATCCCTGCTCTGGTGTTCCGTCGTGGATCTGCCGGTGCGGGACGCGCCGGCGTGTCGTTTTCCGTGCCGCTGGGGCCGATCACAGCGGGTGCCGCTGCGCTTCCCCGACCCGGGCGCCGGTCAGGCCGCGACCGGGGCCGGGTGCTTGCGCGGGCGGCCGCGCGGCCGCTTGCGGGCGACGACCTTTCCAGCGACCAGCAGCTGGCCGCCCCAGACGCCCCACGGCTCCCGGCGCTCGAGGGCGTCGGACAGGCAGTCGTCCTTGAACGGGCAGCTCTGGCAGACGAGCTTGGCGGCCTCCACGTCCGCCGGGGACTCGGCGAAGAAGAGGTCGGGGTCGGCGCGGCACGGCACCTCGGTCTCGCCGAGCCACGGGGTCTCCAGGACCGACGCGAGCATCGGTGTCCTCCCTGATTCGTTGTTCCTTCGCGCGGTGCGCGAATCGGAGCGTCGATCGGGGCCGGACTCAGCGAGACCCGCGGACGCAGATGTCCGTGGGAATCGAAAAAAGCCGCGGCCCCTCGTCAGCGAGGGCCGCGGCTACGGGAGGTGCTCCCGGCTTCGTCTAAGCCGGGCCGCTCCGTAGACACGCCCTCGGTGCGCCGGTCAGGCGCGGGGCGGTTGCGAAATAGGCCTGCTGCAGGTGGTCGGCCGAATCTGCTCCGTCGGCGGCCGCATCGGCTCCGCCGCGGAGCCACCGCTCGCCGGTGCCGAGACCGGAGGCGGAGGACCGCTGGGAACCGGCGATGCCGGTCTGGAGGCCGCGAATGCGGGCCGGGCTGCCGACCGTGCTGTTCGGGTGCAGAACCGAGTGCACCGACGGGAACGCAGCGCAGAGGACACGCACAGTGGCGGGGGCGCCCTGCTGCATGGTCACGTCGGAACGCATGGCACTGCCCTGCACAGCAAGGCCGTTGGCCGAACGAATCTCCGTCATCACGTGGAACACCCCTTTCCTTGATCGGGCTGCGGCTTCCGCCGCGCGCCGGTGCGTGCGTTGAACGGTGTCAACTCTAGAGCGGGCCGCGCAGTCCCGGCAACCATTTTTCTACCTGCAGAAACGTCCGCATACGGCCACGCGGCGCGGAAATTCCCGCGCCGTTGGCGGAGCGCGCCGCCGGCGCACCGGTGAACCGGGCGAATGCCACACGGGTGCGTGCGGCAGCGGACCGCAGGCAGCCCCCAGGCAGCGCCGGGACGGGCCCGTCCGGGAAGGGTCCGGGACGCGGCGGCGCGCGGCGGCACTGCTGGTGAGCGCGGTCAGGCGTCCCCGTCTGCCACGCGGATGAGGCCCTCCTGGACGACCGAGCAGACGAGGTCGCCGCTGCGCGTGTAGACGAGCCCCCGGGCCAGGCCGCGGGCGCCGGAGGCGCTCGGCGTCTCCTGGGCGTAGAGCAGCCAGTCGTCGGCGCGGAACGGGCGGTGGAACCACATGGCGTGGTCGAGGCTGGCCATCGAGATGCCGGCGAACGCCCGGCCGTGCCGGAGCAGGACCGTGTCGAGCAGGGTCATGTCCGAGGCGTAGGTCATCAGGCAGACGTGCAGCAGCGGGTCGTCCGGCAGTTCGCCCTGGACCCGCAGCCACACCAGGTTCTCGCTGGTGCTGAGCGAGGGGTCGCGCTGGACCTCGAAGGAGAGTGCGCCGACCGGCCGCATCTCGATCGGGTGCCAGGTGGCGAAGCGCGGCACCCGGCCGAACGCCTCCTGCAGCCGGTCCCGCATGGTCGGCAGCTCTTCGGGCGCGGGCACGTCGGGCATGCCGGCGGCGTGGTCCAGGCCGGGCTCGCTCCGGTGGAACGACGCCGAGAGCGTGAAGATCGCCCGCCCGTGCTGGATGGCGCTCACCCTGCGGGTGGTGAAGGAGCGGCCGTCGCGCACCCGGTCGACCTCGTAGACGATCGGCACGGCGGGGTCGCCGGGCCGGATGAAGTAGGCGTGCAGCGAGTGCACGGACCGATCGGCGGGCACCGTGCGGCCCGCGGCGACCAGGGCCTGGCCGGCGACCTGGCCGCCGAACACGCGCTGCGGCCCGTCGTCCGGGCTGGAGCCGCGGAAGATGTCGTCCTCGATCCGCTCCAGGTCGAGGATGGCGAGCAGCGCATCGAGGGTCTGTCCGCGGACCGGGTCGGCGGGCGGCGCGCCGCCGGGCTCGGCCGGCGGCTCCGGCGCGGGGCGCTCAGGCGTCATCGGGCTCTCCCTCCGGTTCGGGCGACGGCGGCTCCTGGCCTGCGCACAGGGCCAGCACCGCCTCACCGTAGCGGTCGAGCTTCACCGCACCGACACCGGAGATCCGGGACAGCTGCGCGGCGTCGGCCGGCACGTGCTCGGCGATCGCCTGGAGTGTGGCGTCGGTGAAGACGACGTAGGCGGGCACCTTCTGCGCGGCCGAGGCGGAGCGCCGCCACTCGCGGAGCCGCTCGAGCAGCGCCTCGTCGTAGTCGGCCGGGCAGTCGGCGCAGCGGCCGAGCTTGCGGTCGACCGCCTCGGTGAGGGTGTTCCCGCAGATGCGGCAGCGCACCGTGCGGCCGGAGCGGCGGTCGCGGCGGGAGGACGCCAGCGCCGGCGAGGCGGGGCGCAGGCCGTCGAGGAAGCGGCTGGGGCGGCGGCTGCGGCGGCCGCCCGGCGAACGCGCCAGCGACCAGGACAGCGCCAGGTACTCCCGGGCGCGGGTGACGCCGACGTAGAAGAGCCGGCGCTCCTCCTCCACCTGCTCGTCGGTCTCGGCGTAGACGATGGGCAGCATGCCCTCGGTGAGGCCGACCAGGAAGACGGCGTCCCATTCCAGGCCCTTGGCGGCGTGCAGCGAGGCGAGGGTGACGCCCTCCAGTTCGGGCGCGTGCTCGGTGGCGACCCGCGCATCCAGCTCTTCGATGAAGTCGTCGAGAACCGCCCGGTAGGGCCGGCCGCAGGCGCAGTCGGCGCGCAGGCCGCCCTGCGGCGCCGCGGGCGCGGCGTCCAGCCCGCACTCGTGCCGGTGGCGGGCCGCCGCGACGTCGTCGGCGAGCTGGGCCAGGGCGGCCAGCGACTCCCACCGCTCGCGGGCCTGGCGGCCCTCCGGCGGCTCCGGGGTGAGGCCGAGCGGGGCGAGCAGCGGCCGCACCGTGCCCACCAGCGGCTCGCTGCCGCCGCCCTGCCGCGCACCGCGCAGCGTGTGCACCGCCTGGCGGATCTCCTGGCGGTCGAAGAAGCGGGTGGCACCGCGCACGGTGAACGCGATCCCGGCGTCGGAGAGCGCCTGCTCGTAGGCGGCCGACATGGCGTTGGTGCGGAACAGCACCGCAATCTCGCGCGCCGGCGTGCCGGTGTCGACCAGCGCGGCGATGCGCCGGGCGACCGAGGTCGCCTCGGCGGGCTCGTCGTCGTACTCGGTGTAGGAGGGGTCGGGTCCGTCCGGGCGCTGGGCGACGAGTTCGACGCCGGCGGAGGCCGAGCCGGCCACCGGGCGGGAGCGGCGCAGCACCTCGTTGGCGACCCGCACCACCTGCGGCGTGGAGCGGTAGTCGCGCACCAGCCGCACCAGGGTGGCGTGCGGGTGGGCGTCGGCGAAGCGGGTGAGGTAGGCGGGCGTGGCCCCGGCGAAGGAGTAGATGGTCTGGCCGGGGTCGCCGACCACGCACAGGTCGTCGCGGTCGCCGAGCCAGGCGTCCAGGAGCAGCTTCTGCAGCGGGTTGACGTCCTGGAACTCGTCGACGACGAAGTAGCGGTACTGCTCCCGGACGCGCTCGGCGATCTCCGGACGCTCCAGGATCATCGCGGCGGTGAGTTCGAGGATCGACTCGAAGTCGAGGAGGTTGCGGTCGCGGCGGATCTCCTCATAGCCCTCGAAGACGCGGGCCACTTCGTGGGCCGGCCGCGGCGCGGTGCGGCCGGCCTTGGCGATCGCCTTCTCGTAGTCGGCGGGGCGCACCTGGGTGACCTTGGCCCACTCGACCTCGGAGGCGAGGTCGCGCAGCCCGGTCCGGTCGGCGTCGACGCCGCAGCCGTGCGCGGCCCGGGCCACCACCGGGATCTTGCTGTCCAGCAGGGTGGGCTGCGGGCCTCCGACGGCCTTCTCCCAGAAGAACGACAGCTGGCGCAGCGCTGCGGCGTGGAAGGTGCGGGCCTGGACCCGGGGCGCGCCGAGCGCGCGGAGCCGGCCGCGCATCTCGCCGGCGGCGCGGGTGGTGAAGGTCACGGCGAGGACCTGCTGCTCAGCGGTGACTCCGGAGGCGACCGCGTGCGCGATCCGATGGGTGATCGCCCGCGTCTTGCCGGTGCCGGCGCCGGCCAGGATGCACACCGGGCCGCGCAGCGCCCGGGCGGCCTGCAGCTGCTCCGGATCCAGCCCTTCCAGCACGCGGTCCGGGTCCATAGGCGTCCTTTCGCTGTCTGCTCCGAGTGGCACGGGCGCTGCCGCGGCCGCGCCGCGGCGGCGGCCGGTGGAGCGGGGAGCGGGCGGGAGGCGCCCAGTACGGGGCGCCGCACGGCCGCCTCCGGCCACATCGGCCGCACGGCACCCGTCGAGTCTCTCAATTCTCCGGCGCGGGAGCACACTGCTGTCCACCGGCGGTCCCGCCCGGAGGGGTGCGGCGCGCCCGCTGTGCGGCCGTGACCGGCCACGCCGCGCTTTGGCGGGCAGCGGCCGGGAACCGGTGGCGCGCGTGCGGCGTCCCACGCGGTGACGGCCCCCCGGTGTGCGGCGGCGGACCGTCCGCCGAGCCGACCTGGCGGTATGCGCAGGGAAGCTCCGGACGGCTCCGCGCGTTGTCACCACACGGTGTTGTCATGGCGTGCGCAGAGCAGCCGGAGCGCTCCTGCCGCGCGCCCGAGCAGAAGGAGAAGACCAGCGATGACCAGCCCCGAGACGGCGCCCATCACGATGTACACCACGCCGTGGTGCGGCTTCTGCAAGCGGCTGAAGAGCCAGCTCTCCCGGGAGGGCATTGCGGTCGCGGAGGTGGACATCGAGCAGGACCCGGCGGCAGCGGACTACGTCATGCAGGTCAACGGCGGCAATCAGACGGTCCCGACCGTCCTGTTCGCAGACGGTGCGGCCCTCACCAACCCGTCGGCGAAGCAGGTCAAGGAGAAGCTGGCGGCGCTGGCGTGAACGTCGGCCGCCCGCGCACCGCGCGGGCGGCCGGCGGGCTGCGCCGCGCGGCCGAGGAGAACAGGGGGTACTCGTGGCAGCACAGACGGTCCGCAGCGAACAGGGCGGCGCAGAAGGCGCCGCCGACACGGTGGTGCGTACGGCGTCCGGGTGGCGCGTACGGACCGGCGAAGAGGTTCCCGACCTGCTCAACGCGATGGTCCTCGCCGACCTGCTGATGGCGGAGGAGGGCGGCGCGCCGTCGCCGTCCGGTCCGCCGCCGCGCGCATCGGAGGCGGCTTCGGAAGCCGAGCGGCTGCGCGTCACCGTGGCCCAGCTCGAGCACGCGCTGCAGACGCGCGTCATCGTCGAACAGGCGATCGGTGTGCTGGCCGAGCGGCACCGGCTCACGCCGCGGGCGGCGTTCGAGCGGCTGCGCACGGCGGCGCGCTCGCGCGGCCGCAAGGTCGCCGACCTGGCCCGGGACACGGTCGCCAGCTGCAGCAATCCACTCACCGCCCTGCCGGCTGAGCTCGCCGGCCCCAACACCGCGGTGCAGGCGCCCCAGGCCCGCCGCTGAACCGGCGCGGCCAGCCCGCCTGAGGGCGGCTCCGGACGGCGCAGCGGTGTCCATGCGGCGGCATGGGCGCTGCGGCGCGAGGCAGGCCCCGGACGCGCCGGCGCACCCGGCCATCCGCGGAGCAGGACCGCGGCGCGGTACTCCGCCGCCTCCGCTGCCCGGGCGGATCCGCCGCAGCGCGCCCCGGCGCCCCAGCCCGGACGCCCGGAGCATGCGCAGCGGTCAGAAGGTCTCCAGCGGTTCCGGAAGCGGAGCGCCGTGCCACTGCTCGATCAGCGTGTGGGCGATGGAGACCGGCGTGGGCAGGGCGATCTCGCCGGAGGCGGCGGCCGCCGAGAGCTGCGCGCGGGTGAACCAGCGCACGTCGGTGATCTCGTCGGCGTCGGTGCGCTCGGCCGGCCCCACCGCGCGGGCGGTGAAGCCCAGCATCAGGCTGCGCGGGAACGGCCACGGCTGGGACGCCGTGTACGCCGGCTCGGCCACGGCCACCCCGACCTCTTCGGCGACCTCGCGGACGACCGCGTGCTCCAGGGACTCGCCCGGCTCGACGAAGCCCGCCAGCACCGAGTAGCGGCCCTCGGGCCAGGCAGGGTTGTGCCCGAGCAGGCACTCCTGCTCCCCGTCCGCCCGTGTCCGGTGCACCAGCATGATGACCGCCGGATCCATCCGCGGGAACTGCTCGGTGCCCTCCCGTTCGCAGATGCGCACGTGCCCGGCCGCCGCGGGCCGGGTCGGGGCGCCGCAGCCGGGGCAGAAGCGGTGCGAGGCGTTCCAGTTGGCGAGCGCCACCGCGTGCACCAGCAGTCCGGACTCGCGGTCGTCCAGCAGCGGGCCCACCTCGCGCAGCCCCGCGGCGCGCACGCCGCCGCCGGTCCGGCCCTCGAAGGGGGCGTCTCCGGCCAGCACCGCGAAGTAGGCGCGGCCGCCGTCGTCGGTCCCCAGCAGATAGCGCTCGCCCTCGGGCGCCTCCGCGGGCGCGGTGTAGACGAGCTGCGGGCCGCCCGCGCCGTCGCGCACCAGCGCCTGCGACTGGCGGGCCAGCAGCGCCTTCCAGCCGTAGGAGGCGGGGTCGCCGCCTTCGAGGACGAGCACGCGGGTGGTCGGATCGGCCCAGGCCGCGGCGAGCCACTCGGTGTCGGTGCGGCGGTGCCCGGCCATATCGACGCCGGTCCGGGCGAGCAGCGGGATTGCGGTGGTCTCCATGGGTACCGTGCGGTGCCTCTCTCGGGTGCGGGCCAGGTGCGCCGCCGGGCGCACGCCGCTGGGCGCGGTGCCCGGCGCCGCGCGGGCTGCGCCGCCGGGCGGTTCTCGGTGGCGGGGCCGGGGTCAGCCGCGGGCGGCGAGCCCCTCCCAGAGGTAGGCCGCGCTCTCGGCGCCCTTGAGCAGGAGGGGGATCTCCACCTTCTCGTTGGGCGCGTGGATGCGGTCGGAGTCGAGGCCGACGGCGACGAAGACCAGCGGCGCGCCGAGCACGTCGGCGATGTCGGCCTCGGGGCCGCTGCCGCCCTCGCGGGTGTAGAGGATCTCGGTGCCGAAGGCGCGCTCCATCGCGGCGCGGGCGGCCTGCTGCGCGGCCGAGTCGAGGTCGGAGGCGCACGGGCGGACGCCGGGGCCGGCGAAGGTGGTCTCGGCCCGGATGCCGGCCGGCACGGCAGCGGCGATGTGGTCCCGGACGGCCTGCTGGATCCGCACCGGCTCCTGGTCCGGTACCAGCCGGAAGGACACCTTGGCGTGCGCCGAACGCGGCACGATCGTCTTGCTGCCGGCGCCGGTGTGGCCGCCCCAGACCCCGTTCACCTCGGCGGTGGGCCGCACCCAGACGCGCTCCAGGGTGGAGTAGCCGGCCTCGCCCGCGAGCGCGGTGCTGCCCGCCGTGGCGAGCCACTCCTTCTCGTCGAACGGCAGGCGGTCGAGGAGCGCCCGCTCTTCGGCGCCGATCTCGGCGACGTCGTCGTAGAAGCCGGCCACGGCGATTCGGCCGTCGGCGTCGTGCAGGCCGGCGAGGAGCTGCGCCATTGCGGCGGCCGGGTTGGGCACGGCGCCGCCGAAGGAACCGCTGTGCAGGTCCGCCGCCGGCCCGTAGAGGTCGATGGTGCAGTCGGTCAGCCCGCGCATTCCGACGCACATCGACGGGGTGTCGGCCGCCCACATCGTGGTGTCGGAGATGACCGCGACGTCGCAGGCCAGCCGCTCGCGGTGGGCTTCCAGGAGCGCGGCGAAGTGCGGCGATCCGGACTCCTCCTCGCCCTCCACCAGGAGCTTCAGCGTGACCGGCGGCGCGTCGGCACCGGAGGCGGCGAGGGCCGCGCGGACGCCGAGGGCGTGGAACAGCACCTGGCCCTTGTCGTCGGAGGCGCCGCGGCCGATGAGCCGGTCCCCGGCGCGGACCGGGGTGAACGGCTCGGTGTCCCAGCCGTCCGCGGGGTCGGCGGGCTGCACGTCGTGGTGGCCGTAGACGAGTGCGGTGGGCGCGCCGGGGTCGGCGGCGGGCCACTCGGCGTAGACGGCCGGCATGCCGCCGGTCTCCCACACTTCGACGGTGGGGAATCCGGTGCGGCGGAGGTGCTCGGCCAGCCAGTCCGCGGAGCGGCGCACGTCGGGGTGGTGGCCGGGGTCGGCGGAGACCGACGGGATCGCCAGCCAGGCGCTCAGGTCGGCGACAAACGCGTCGCGCTGCTCCTCGACATAGGTTCGGACGTCCATGGCGGCGGCGGTGCCTTTCCCTGCATGCACGGCGCCCTGCGCGGGCCGCCGTTGTCGTGGTCTCCCCTGCTGCGGACCGCAGCCCGCCGGGATCGCGATCCCGGCTCCACACTACGACCGCCCAGGATGCGCCGCACCCGCTCCGGCGCCGCTCGCAGGCGCCCCCGGGAGGGAGCGGGCACTCCCCCGCGCGGGGGACGCCGGTGCGGAGGGCCACCCCCTAGCGTTGGCGGGGACCGCGGTGCAGGTGCCGGCGCCGGGCAGCGCGGGCGGAGGCTGCAGGCCGAGGAAGCACGGGGAGAAGCATGGGCGAGGACATCCGGACGGACGGGTCCGGCCCGGGCACGGCCCCCGGGCCGGCGGGCCCGCCGGAACTGCGCCCGCGGGCCGCGGGGCGCGCGGTCGTCGCGGCGCTCTGGGGGCCGCCCGGGGCGGAGCCGCGTGCGCTGCCGGTCCCCCCGTCCGGGCCGGTGCCGGGGCCGGTGCTCGGCGGCGTCTGCGCCGCGATCGCCCAGCGGCGCGGCGTTCCGGTCCAGCGGGTCCGGTGGCTCTTCGCGCTGACGGTGCTCCCGCTGCTCGCCTATCCGCTGCTGTGGACCGTGCACGCCGCGGCGCACCCCCGGCAGGGCGGCGGAGCCGCGCTCGGCAGCACCCTGCTGTTCGCCCTGATCGCGATCGCGACCGGCTTCGGATCATTCGCCTTCCTGCTCGCGCAGGGGTCGCCGCCGGTGGCGTCGCTGCTCACGGCCGCGACTGTGGGCCTGCCGCTGCTACTGCTCGCCTCCTCGCCGCTGCTGGTGTGGCGGATCATGACCGCGGCCGCGGTGGCCGCGGCGGTCCTCCCCCGCGAAGGCGGCGATCCCGGCGGTGCGGGCGTCCTCGTGCCCGCTCTGCCCGCCTACCTGGCGGTGCTGTTCTGCGTCGGGCGGCAGTACGCGCCCGGCACGGCGCTGGCCGCCGGCGGCGCCGCCGCCGCGGTGGGGCTGTCCGCCGCCGCGGCGTCCGGCACGGCGAGCGGGCCGGTATGGTCCGCGGCGGGTGCCGCCGCCGCGGTGGCGCTCGGCACAGCGCTGCGCACCCGGGCGCTGCGCAGCGGCACCGACCGGGACACCGCACCGGACTCCGGCGGGCGCGGCCGGCCGAGCGCGGCTGCGGCCGGCCCGGGCGCCGCCGTGCAGGGCCTCGTCGACGCCGTGTGGCGCGAGCCGGTGCGGCGGCCCGGTGGCCCGGCGCGACTGCTCGGCGGACGCAGGCGCCCGCAGCAGAAGCGGATCATCGGCGGCGTGTGCGCCGCCCTCGCCGGCAACGAGCAGGCGATGCGCGTGGTGCTCCGGATCGCCGCGATCTTCTTCGCCCCGTGGACGGTGCTCGGCTACCTTCCGCTCTGGCTGGTGCTGCCCTCCGAGCGCGATCCGCAGCCGCCGGACGAGGACGCGGCGGGCCCGCCGGTGACCGCCCGCGAGCGCGCGGCCTGGGGTGTGCTCTGCATCGCCGCGGGGCTGGCCGCACTCGCCGCGGCGGCACAGCTCTCCCAGTTCCACGGGCTGTCCCCGGCCCCGTCGGTCCTGGTCGGCGCGGCCGCCGGGCTGCCGCTGGCGCTGCTGCCGGTCGCTCCGCTGCTCGCCTGGCGTATCGCCGCTGCGGGCATGGCGGCCGGGGTGGCGGCCGTCGGCGCGGCCGGCGCTCCGCCGAACGACCTGTGGCCGTGGCCTGCCGCGGGCCTGGTGGTGATGGGCGCATGCCTGTACGCGGTGGCCGCGGCGCATCCGGCGCGGACGGCCGGCGGCGCGGCGGCGGCCACCGTGGTTGCGGGCCTGTTCGCCGCTGTCCCGCTGACCGGAGTGCCGGTGCTGCAACCGGCCTGGCTCAGCGCAGTGGCGGTGGGGTGCACGGTGCTCGGCGCGAGCGCCCGGTCGCGCCGCACGGCGCAGCGCGAACTGGCCCGGGAGAGCGCGCTGCGCCGCCGCGACCGGCAGCGCCAGGCCGCGGCCGAGGAGCGGTCCCGCATCGCCCGCGAGCTGCACGACGTGGTGTCGCACCACATGTCGATGATCGCGATCCAGGCCGAGGCGGCCCCGTACAAGTACCCGGACCTGCCCGAGGGCGCTGCGCAGACGTTCACCGCGATCCGCGACGCCTCGCGCGGCGCGCTGAGCGAGATGCGGCGCGTGGTGGGCCTGCTGCGCGCTGACGGCGACACCGCCGAACGGGCCCCGCAGCCCGACCTGTCGGCGCTGGGCGCCCTGGTCGACGGGGCACGCAGGGCCGGCCTGCGGATCGACTTCGACGACCGGTCCGCCGCGGCCGGGGCGGACCCCGCCGCCGCCCGCTCGGCCTACCGGATCGTGCAGGAGTCGCTGAGCAACGCGGCGCGGCACGCCGAGGGCGCCGACGTGGCGGTACGTGTCGGCCCGGCCGAGGGCGGCCTGGAGGTGGTGGTGGAGAACGGGCCGCCGCCCGGCCCCGCGCCGGCACCGGTCGATGCGGGCGGCCACGGCCTCGTCGGGATGCGGGAGCGGGCGGTGGTGCTCGGCGGGACCCTGGAGGCGGGCGCGCTGCCGGGCGGAGGCTTCCGAGTCCGCGCGGTCCTTCCGTCCGCTCCGGCGGCCGGGCTGCCCGCCGCGGCCCCCGCCGCTCCGCCGCAGCGGCCGCCCGACGGGCAGCAGGGCCCGGCCGGACCGCAGCGGCGGCAGTAGAGTGGCGGCGTGCCGATCACCGTGCTTGTCGCCGACGACCAGACCATGGTGCGCGACGGGATCGCGACGCTGCTCGACGCCGCTGGCGACATCTCCGTCGTCGGCCAGGCGGAGGACGGGGGCGCCGCGGTCCGGCTCACCGGGCAGCTCCATCCCGACGTCGTCGTGATGGACGTCCGCATGCCCGTGCTCGACGGGCTGGAGGCCACCCGCCGCATCACTGCGGCCGACGAGGGGGCCGGCGCGCCGAAGGTGCTGGTGCTGACGACGTTCGACCTCGACGAGTACGTCTACGAGGCGCTCGGCGCGGGCGCCAGCGGCTTCCTGCTGAAGGATGCCGGGGTAGAGGAACTGCGCTCCGCGGTGCGCACCGTGGCCCGGGGCGATGCGCTGCTGGCGCCGTCGGTCACCAAGCGGCTGATCGCCGACATCGCGGCGCGCCGCCGCGAGCGCCTCCTGGCCCGCCCCGAGGCGTTCGCCGCGCTCACCCCGCGCGAGACCGACGTGCTGCGCCAGGTGGCCCGCGGCCTGTCCAACGCCGAGATCGCTGCCGAGCTGACCGTGTCCGAGCAGACCGTGAAGTCGCACGTCGGCCGCGTCCTGATGAAGCTCTCACTGCGCGACCGGACCCAGGCGGTCGTCTTCGCCTACGAGAACGGCGTCGTCTGACCGGCGGTACCCGGGCCCGCCGCTCCCCCTTGAGTAGGGGGGCCGGGTTCACGCCGGAGGGCGATGACCCCGGCACCCGGAGCTCCGTAGCGTCGCGGCATGACTCCACGCATCCGGCGCGCCGCGGCCACGCTGGGCTTGACGGGGGCGGCGCTGCTGTCCCCGGTCCTCCTTCCGGCGCCGACCGAGGCCGCGGCACCGCTGGAGTACGACCTGGACCGCGCGGTGATCGCCGACGACCCGGCCGGCGGGCGCATCGCCGAAGCCGTCGGGGACCTGCGCGGCGCGGAGCACGTCGCGATCGTGGTGCCCGGTTCCGGGCAGGACCGGTCGACGTTCCGCGCCGATCCGGAGTCGCCCGGCACCGTGCCGCTGGACAACGCCCGCGACCTCTACACCGCGATGCGGGCCCACTCCCCCGACGTCGCCGTCATCGCCTGGCTCGGCTACCGGCCGCCGTCCCATCCCGGCCCCTATGCGCTGCGGCCGGACGCGGCCCGCGCGGGCGCCGGCGACCTCGCGCGGCTGTCCGCCCTGCTGCCGGCCGGTGTGCACACCACCCTGGTCTGCCACAGCTACGGGGCGGCCACCTGCGGCGCGGCGGCGCGGAGTCCGGGTACAGCCGACGACCTCGTCTCGCTCGCCGGGATCGGGCTGGACGCCGGCTCGGCCGCGGACCTGCACACGCGCGTCTGGGCCACCCGCACCGCCGACGACTGGACGCGGAACGTCCCCGGGTTCTCGGTCGGCGCGCTCGGCCTGGGCACCGACCCCGTGCAGCCCGGCTTCGGCGCCCGGACCTTCACCGACAGCGGCATCAGCGGCCACGGCGAGTACTACACGCCGGGCAGCGCAACGCTGGCGTCCACCGCCGCCATCGCGGTGCGGGGCGGCGGGGCGCAGCTGCCGGACCGCTGACCCGGCGCCGGGCCGACCCGTCCCGGCACCGGCTCTTCTGGGCCCCTCCGCGGCGGCGCGTTCCGGCCGCCGCGGGGTAGGAAGGCACGCATCGACGGCTTTTTCGGAGTCCAGGATCGAGCCCCCCATGCACGAGCCGCCCGAGCTTCCGAAACGCATCCGCGACCACATCCGCAGCACCGCACCGGAGCGGTTCCCGCTCCGCGTGTACGACCTCGGCCTCCTCAACCGCCGCATGCGGGAGCTGCGCGCCGCGCTCCCCGCCCCGTTCGCCGCGGTGCTCCCGCTGGACGACCCGCCGCCCGGGGCCGCCGCGGTCCTGGCGGAGCATGCCGACGGGTTCGACACGGCCGCGTCGGACGCGCTGGCCGCCGCGCGCCATGCGGCACCGCACCTGCCCGCCGTGCTCCGCGGCCCGGGCAAGACCGAGGGCGAGCTGGCGCACGCGGTCGAACTGGCCCGCGACGGCAGCTCCGGCGGGGTGCTGGTCCTCGCCGACGGCCCCGATGAGCTGCGCGTCCTCCAGCACTGCGCGCGCCGGGCGGGCGCCGAGGTCGACGTGCTGCTCGGCGCCGACCGGGCGGGCGGCGCCGGGATGGACGACGCGGCGCTCGTCGCCTGCGGCGAGGTGCTGCGGCACAGCACGCACCTGCGCGCCCGCGGCTTCGCGGCGCGGACCGACGCGGCGGAGCCCGTCTCGCCCCTGGAGTCGCTGCGTCCGTGGGCGTCGCTGCTGGGCGTGGCCGACCCCCTCTTCCTGCTGTACCGGGACGCCTCCCCTGCCGCGCCGCCCTGGCCGGACCCGATGCCGCCCGCGGTCCCGGGCGAGCGGGTGGCCCTGGTACCGCCGGCGGCGCCGGAGGTGTCCGGCGGCTGGTTCGCCGCGCCGGTCCTGGACGTGCAGCACCGGAACGGGCGCGGGCGCGCCCTGATCGAGGCCGGCCCGGAGCCGGCGCCGGGCGCGGGGTTCGCCGTGGTGCCCCTGGACGGCGCCTGGCGGTGGCCCTGGCCGCGCCCGGAGCTGGCGGCCGAGCCGGTCGCAGTGGCGGCCCGCCGGTCCGGCGGGGAGCGGCCGCTGTTCCCGGTCCGCCCGGTGCCCCGGATGCGCGTGGGCGACGTGGTCGCCTACCCGCTGGCCGCCGGCCCGTCCCACCGCCCGCCCGCCGCGGAGGTGCACTGCCTCCCCGCGGAGCCCCGGGGCTGACCCGCTTCCGCCACCGGCGGGTCCGGCGCCTGCGCGGGCCGGGCCTCCTCCGGTCAGTCTCCGGGCGGGGGGACGCGCTGGAGCAGCGCGGCGAGGCCGTCGGCGTCGAGCAGGTCGGTGGGGCGCACGGTGCGGTCGGCCCGCACGTAGTGGAAGGCGGCGCCGACCCGCTCCAGGGGCACGCCGGCCAGTTCCGACCAGGCGAAGCGGTAGGCGGCGAGCTGCACGGCGACCGCGGACCGCTCCCGCGCGCCGTCCGGCGGGCGGCCGGTCTTCCAGTCGACGACGTCGTAGCGGTCCTCGGCGGGATCGTGGAAGACGGCGTCCATCCGCCCCCGTACGAGCCGGTCGCCGATGAGCGTCTCGAACGGCACCTCGACGTCCAGCGGGGTGCGCGCCGCCCACGCGCTCTCTTCGAAGCGGCGGCGCAGCTCGTCCAGGTCCTCGTCGCCGCCCGCGGAGTCGTCGGCGGCGCCGGGCAGTTCGTCCGGGCCGAGCAGGCTCTGCTGGCCGTGCCGCTGCTCCAGCCAGGTGTGGAACGCGGTGCCGCGGCGGGTGTGCGGCGCGGGCGGGCGCGGCAGGGGCCGGCGGATGCGCTGCGCCAGCACGGCGGGGTCCTGGGCGAGCGTGACCAGCGACGAGACGCTGAGGTGGTCGGGCAGCTCGACGGGGATCGGCCCGGACGGCTCCTCGCCGGAGCCCTGGGCGAGCAGGAGCTCGGTGTCGCGGGACCAGCCGTCGAGGCGGCGGCGCATCGACGCGGGCAGCGCCGAGCGGTCCAGCGCCGCCAGCCAGGCGCCGCCCTCGTCGCGGGCCCGGCGCACCAGTTCGGCGGCGTCGGCGAGGGGGCCGCTCTGCTCAGGGCCGGCCGCCGGAGGGCCGTCACCGCCGCCGTGCTCCCCGCCCGCCTCCGGGCCGCTCCCGTCCGCGCTGCCGGGTTCGCCGCCGGATCGCGGCTCGGCTGCTGCGAGATCGCCCGGTGCGGGCCACTGCACCGGTTCGGCACCGGAGGTCTGCGGATTGGCCGCGCCGTCCTCGGGCGGCGGCGCCCACGGGCCGACCCGGCCGGCGCCGGCCGCGCAGACCTCCCGGACCTCCTCCAGGAACGGCGAGGGTCCGCGCACCGTGCCGCTGTCGCGCCCCCACCAGTGGCCGCTGCAGACCAGCGCGAACGAGGCGCGGGTGAAGGCGACGTAGGCGAGCCGGCGCTCCTCCAGGAGGTGCCGATCGGCGTCGGCGTCGAGGAACTCCTGCACCGAGGCGGTGTCGACGTCGGCGAGCTGCGGCAGGCCCGCGCGGTCGCCGCGCAGCGGGAACGGGATCTGCTGGGCGTGCCGCACCCAGCCGCCGGCGGTGCGCGGGCTGGTCGGGAAGACCGAGGACCGGCCGCCCTGGCCGGCCAGGCCCGGCACGACGACCAGCGGCCACTCCAGGCCCTTGGCGGCGTGCACCGTCATGAGCTTCACGCTGTCACCGGAGCCGACCCGCTCGCCGGGCGCGAGGCCGCGCTCGGCGTCCTCGGCCGAGCGGAGGTAGCCGAGGAACGCGCCGAGCGTGGGGTCCTCGCTGCTGCCGGCGAAGCGCACGGCGGCGTCCACGAACGCGTCCAGGTCGGCGCGGGCGGTCAGCGGGTCCCGGCCGGGGCGCGCGGCGACCTCCACGTCGAGGCCGAGCACCCGCTCGATCTCGCCGATCAGGTCGGGCAGCGGCTGCGCGGCGAGTTTGCGCAGACCGCGCAGGTCGGCGGCGAGCAGGCAGAGCCGCTCATAGCCGGCCGCGGAGTAGCGCTCGGCGGAGCCCGGGTCGTCGAGCGCGTCGACGAGGCTGCCGCTCTCCGCGGTCAGGTCGAGCACGGTGGTGCGCAGCAGGTCGTCGGCGTCGGGTGCGGTGCCGCCGTCGGCCGCCGCAGCCTCCGATTCGGCCGCCGGCGGCTGCCGGGCGGGGCCGCGCAGGTCGCGGCGGGAGGCGGCGACCAGCTCGGCGGCGCGCTCGCCGAGGGCCACCAGGTCGCGCGGGCCGAGCCGGATCCGCGCCCCGGTGAGCAGCCGGGCCAGCTCGTTGCCGGCCGACGGGTCGTGCACCACCCGCAGCGCCGCTATGACGTCGCGCACCTCGGGCACCGTCATCAGCCCGCCCAGGCCCACCACCTCCACCGGGATGCCGCGCTGCTCCAGCGCCTCGCGAACCGGCGCGAACTGGGCGCGCTTGCGGCAGAGCACCGCAACGCCGCCGGGGGTGAGCGGCCCCTGGCCCGCGGGCCAGACGGCCCCGTCCGGCGCCTCGTCCGAGCGGGCCTGCAGGGCCGCGTGCACGGTTGCGGCGATCCACTCGGCCTCCTCGGTCTCGGTGTCCAGCAGCGCGCACGCGACGGCGCCGCGGCCGCGCTGGACCGGACCGGGGTGCAGGACCGGCACGTCGGCGCCCCCGGCGCGCAGCGGCGCCGAGGCGCGCGTGGCCAGGTCGAGGATGCGCTGGCCGTTGCGGAAGCTGGTGGAGAGCATCCGCACCGGTGCCGGGCGGCCCGGCGCCTCGGGGAAGTCGGTGCGGAACGTGCGCAGTCCGCCGGCGCTCGCGCCGCGCCATCCGTAGATCGACTGGCAGGGGTCGCCGACGGCGGTCACCGGGTGGCCGTCGCCGAACAGCGCGCGCAGCAGCACCAGCTGGGCGTGGCTGGTGTCCTGGTACTCGTCGAGCAGCACCACCCGGTAGCGGCCGCGCTCGGTGAGCCCGACCTCGCGGTGGCGTTCGGCGAGCCGCGCGGCGAGCGCCACCTGGTCGCCGAAGTCCATCGCCTCACGGGCGCGCTTGGCCGCGGCGTAGCGCTCCACCAGCGGCAGCAGCTGCTCGCGGGTGCGCTGGGCGGCGACCAGCGCGCCGGTGGCGCGCTTGGTCTGCTGCCGGCGCGGCACCGCGGCGGTGCGCTCCTCGATCCACCGGCCGATACCGCGCACGTCGTCAGGGTCGCGCAGGTGGTCGGCGAGGTCGCCGGAGAGGGCGAGGACGCGCTCCACCACGCTCTGCGGAGACAGGTCGACGGCGTCCATCGGGCCGTCGTAGGAGTCGGTGATCTCCGCGGCGAGCTGCCAGGACTGGCCCGGGCTGAGCAGCCGCGCATCCGGCTCGACCGCTTCGCGCAGGGCGTGGTCGCCGACGAGCCGGGCGGCGTAGGCGTTGTAGGTGGCGACCTCCGGCTCGCCGTCCAGGAGCTCGGCGCAAACCTGCTCGGCCTCCCCGAGCTGGCCCAGCCGGGTGCGGACGCGGTCGGCGAGCTCGGCGGCGGCCTTGCGGGTGAAGGTGAGGCCCAGCACCTGCTCGGGGCGGACGTGTCCGTTGGCGACGAGCCACACCACGCGGGCCGCCATCGTCTCGCTCTTGCCGGATCCGGCGCCGGCCACCACGACCGACGGGCCCAGCGGCGCCGCGATCACCTCGGCCTGCTCGGCGGTGGGCTCCGGGCGGCCCAGCAGCCGGGCGATCTCGAAGGGGCTGAGCGGGCGCCCGGCGGGCACAGCACCGGCGCTGCCGGCAGATCCGCTGGCGGTCACAGGCGTCTCCCTTCGTCGTGGGCGGGGCAGCTGGAGCGGACGGGGCAGGCGCCGCACCGGTCGTTGCGGGTCGCCGAGAAGCGCGCGCCCGCCATCCCCTCCGCGGTCTCCAGGACCAGGCGGGCGGCCCACTGCGGGTCGGGGTCCTCGCCGAGCGCGGGCTGCACCTGCTCCTTGGCGGTCTTGCCGCTGCCGACCTGGACCAGCGCCGCCCCGCCGGGCTCGGTCAGCCCGAGCCGGGCGAACGCGCCCTGCAGCACCGCGAGCTGGTAGACGCCGAGCTGCGGCAGCCGGCCGAGGTCGGCCGCCGGCGGCTTGGTGCTGCCGGTCTTGATGTCGACGACCACGCCGCGCCCGTCGGCGTCGCGCTCCAGGCGGTCCACCCGGCCGGTGATCTGCACGCCGCCGACCTCCACCCGGAAGCCCTCCTCGGTGACCGCGAGCTCGCGCGGATCGGCGGCGTGCCAGTCCATCAGGCGGCGGACCATGGCGTCGGTCCTCTCCCGCTGGCGCCGCGCGTACCAGGGACCGCCGAAGTCCATCTCCGACCAGATCTCGTCGAGCCGCCGGTCGATCTCGTCCCTGCCGAGGCCCTCGGCGACCAGGACGGCCACCGCGTGCACCACGCTGCCCAGTGCCGTGGCGGTCTCCGCACCGGTGGCGCCGGCGCCCTTCTCCAGCAGCCAGCGGAACCGGCAGGTGGCGAACGCCTCCACCTGGGAGGGCGAGACGCGGATGCCGGTGCCGTCGGCGGAGAGCGGCCGGCCGTCGGAGAGCGGTGTGAGGGCGTGCCAGTCGGCCGGATCTGCGCCGCGGTGCCCCTCCGCGGCGAGCCGGGCGAGGTGCGCTGCTGCGCCGCGGCGCAGCGGCTCGGGCCGGGACGGGTCGGCGGCCACCGAGCGCAGGTCGGCGATGAGCGCGGGCACGGAGAGCCAGCGCCGCCCGGTGCCGACCGGCTCCGGTTCCACGCCGAGCTCGGTGAGGAAGCGGGACGGCCGCTCCTCGCTCTCCTCCCCGCCGACGGCGGTCACCACCAGCCGGCTGCGGGCGCGGGTGGCGGCCACGTAGAACAGCCGCCGCTCCTCGTCGAGCAGCCGGGAGGCGACGGCGGCGCCGGAGGCGGGCGCATCGGCGGCGAACCCGGTGGTGGCGTCGACGAGCTCTTCGACGCCGAGCAGTGAACCGCGCAGCCGCAGGTCGGGCCAGTCGCCCTCCTGCACGCCGGCGACCACGGTGAGGTCCCACTCCAGTCCTTTGGAGCGGTGTGCGGTGAGGATGCGGACCGCTTCGCCCTCGGGCGCGCGCTCGGCGAGGGAGTCGCCGGGGATCTCCTGCGCCTCGAGGTCGTCCAGGAAGCCGCCGGGGGTGCCGGGCGGCAGCCGGTCGCAGTAGCGGGCGGCGCTCTCGAAGAGGGCGACGGCGGAGTCGAGGTCGCGATCGGCGGCAGCGCCCCGCCGCCCGCCGGCCTGGCTGGCGCGGAGCAGCCGGTCGCCGAGTCCGGACTCCTTCCACACCGCCCACAGGACGTCTTCGGCGGTGCCGCCGCCGGCTGCGGTGTCGGAGACCAGCCGGAGCAGCTTCGCGATCCGGTGCGCCGGCGCGGCAACGGCCGGGTCGACCAGGGTGAGTTCGCGCGGGTCCCGCAGCGCATCCGCAATGAGCACCGCCGACGGCCGCGGCCGCACGGGCCCGGACCGCCCTCCGGCGGGCTGCCCGGCGTCCGCTGCGGCGCCGGGGCCTCCTCCGGGCGGCGCCTCCCGGGCAGTGTCTCCGCCCTCCCCGCGGGATCCGCCATCGGCGGCCGCGGCGGCCTCGCCCGCGGCGCTCCGGCCGCCTTCCGCCGCCGCGCGCGGATCGGCGGCAGCCGGTGCCTCCGGCGCGGCCGGGTCCGCACCCGGTCCGGCGGCGGCCCCCTCGGCGGAGCCGTCGGACGGCGGGCCGGCGCGGCCGTCCCGGTCGGCGAAGGTGTCCAGCTCGAGGCGGCGCAGGGCGCGGCCGAGGCGGCGCAGGAGCACGGTGTCGGCGTCGCCGAACGGGGAGACCAGGAGCTCGTGCGCGGTGTCGGGGTCCAGCCGGTCCGGGTCCAGGCCGCAGTGCACGATCGAGAGCAGCGGCCGCACCAGCGGCTCCGCGGCGAGCGGCAGCTCGTCGCCGCCGACGGCCACCGGAACCCGGGCGGCGGTCAGCGCCCTGCGCAGCACCGGAAGCCGTCCGGTGGTGGAGCGCACCAGCACCGCCATCCGCGACCACGGCAGCCCGTCCACCAGGTGGGCGCGGCGGAGCACGTCGGCGACGACCGCCGCCTCCTGGGTGGGGCTCTCCGCGGTGAGCACCCGCACCTCGCCCTCCGGCGCTCCCTCGGCGGGCGCGAGGTCGCGGTGGGCGTTCACCGGCCCCCCGTCCGGCGACGGCGCGGCGGGCAGCCGCCGGGCCACGCCGCGCGAGGCGCGCAGCAGGGCGGCACCGCTCCGGCGGCAGGTCTGCAGGGCGACCACGGGCGCGGGCGCGCCGGCGGCGCCGGTGAAGCGCTCGGGGAAGGCGAGGATGCCCCGCACGTCGGCGCCGCGGAAGCCGTAGACGGACTGGTCCGGGTCGCCGACCGCGACCAGGTCCCGCCCATCGCCGGCGAGCGCGCGCAGCAGCCGCTCCTGCGCGGGGTCGGTGTCCTGGTACTCGTCCACGAACACGGTCTCCCGAGCGGCACGCTCGCGGGCGAGCACCTCCGGGTCGGCGAGCAGGTTGGCGGCGATGCGGACCAGCTCTGCGTAGTCGAGGGTGGGGACCGGCGCGACGTCGAACCGCCCGGTGTAGCGGGCCAGGAATCCGCCGGCCGCCGCCCAGTCGCTGCGGCCGCGCTCGGCGCCGAGCCGGGCCAGGTCCGCCGGGCCCAGGCCGCGCTCCTGGGCGCGCATGCAGAAGTCGCGGAGCTCCTCGGCGAAGCCGCGGGTGCCCAGCGCGGGCTGGAGCTTCTCCGGCCAGCCGGCGGCACCGTCGAGCTCCTCGCCTGCGAGCAGTTCGCGCACCTCCATCAGCTGCTCGGGACCGGAGAGCAGTCGCGGAGCGAGGTCGCCGCGGCGCTGGAACTCGCGCCGGATCAGCGCGTAGGCGTAGCTGTGGAAGGTCAGCGCGAGGGGTTCGCGCGTGGTGCGGCGCAGCCGCGCGGTGATGCGGTGCCGCAGCTCCTCGGCGGCCTTGCGGCTGAAGGTGAGCACGAGCACCGACGACGGGTCGGCGCCGCGGTTCTCGATCCGGTCGACGACCGCCTCGACGATCGTGGTGGTCTTGCCCGTACCCGGCCCGGCGAGCACCAGGAGCGGCCCGCCCTTGTGCTCGACCACGCGCCGCTGCGCGGGGTCCAGCACGGGCGGCGGCGCCGCGCGGTGCGCACGCCGCACAAGGCGGTACGGGGATGGGCTCACCCCGCCTAGTTCACCACACCCTCACCCGCACCGCTGCCATCCGCGTCGAACATGTGTACGCGATCACATCGGGGCAAACCTGCCTGCAGCCGGGCCGCCGCCGGCATCGGCCTCGTCCCAGCGCGCGGCGGCCATGTCGACGCGGGACGTGCGCGCACGGAGCGGGGTGGCCTCTTCGGCGTAGCGGGCCAGGGCCTCGGCCTCGAGTCCCTGGGGCGGGGACCCGTCGGCGCGCAGGACCCGCCACCACGGCACCGCCCCGCCCCACTGCGCCATCACGGTGCCCACTTGGCGCGGCCCGCCCTCGGCCAGGATCGCGGCGATGTCGCCGTAGGCCAGGACGCGGCCCGGCGGGATGCGTTCGACGAGGTCGAGCACGCGCTCGGCGTACTCGGAGGGGAGGGCGTCACGCAGCGGCATGCCCCGATCCTAGGGCGTACCAGTGGCAGGGCCCCGCGGTGCCGGACCGTCCGCAGCCCGCTCCGGCTCCGCGGTCCGGGCGCACCGCAGCCCGGCCGGCGGCGGGGCGGGGCCGCCGGCGCGCCCGATCGGCCGGTCGGAACCGGTCAGTGGGCGGCGAGACGCCCGCCGGGCGCTCCCGGCGCTCTGCGGGCGAGCTGCACGACCCCCGCCAGCGCGGCGAGCATGGCCGCACCGCCGAGGATCCAGCCGGTCCAGGCCGCGGCCGGCGGAAGCGCCATCATCCACGGCGCAAGGAAGGCCAGCGCTCCGAAGGCGAACACGAAGCCTTCGCCGGCCATCATCTGCGGGCGGGTGATGGACATGATCGACGCGAGGACGATCAGCATCCCCGCGAGGAAGAGGAACGCGCCTCCGGCCCCGCCGGTGCCGTGCCAGACCCAGCCGATCACGAGCAGGACCCCGGCGGCCAGCGCCACCCAGTCCGTCCAGCGCCCCTTGGTGTTCATGAGGGCACCTCATCTCCTCAGGCACACATCCTCCGGCGCTCGGCGCCGGCACCCGGAGACCTACCCGCGTGCGGTGCACCGCACGCGGCCGCGCCCCGCCGGCGCCGGGCCCGGACGCGCCAGCCGCCCCGGAAACACCTGCGGCCGCCGCGGCGGATGCCGCGGCGGCCGTCGCAGGCCGGCGCCCCATGCGCCGGGGCGCGCCCGCTCAGTACTCCGGCAGGCTCGGGTCGATCTGGTTGATCCAGGCGAGGACGCCGCCCCCGACGTGCACCGCGTCGGCGAAGCCCGCGCCCTTCAGCGCGGCGAGCGCCTCGGCCGAGCGGGCACCGGACTTGCAGTGCAGGACGACCGGCTTGTCCTGCGGCAGCTTGGCGAACGCCTCCCCGTTCAGGAACTCGCCCTTGGGGATGAGCACGGAGCCCGGGATGCTGACGATCTCGTACTCGTTCTTCTCCCGGACGTCGACGAGCTGGAAGTCGTCGCCGCGGTCCATCATCTCCTTGAGCTCGGTCGCGGTGATGGTGGAGCCGGCGGCCGCGTCCTGGGCCTCATCCGACACCGTCCCGCAGAACGCCTCGTAGTCGATGAGTTCGGTGATGGTGGGGTTCTTCCCGCACAGCGGGCACTCCGGGTCCTTGCGGACCTTGAGCGACCGGTAGTTCATCTCCAGCGCGTCGTAGGTCATCAGCCGGCCGACGATCGGGTCGCCGAACCCGGCGATGAGCTTGATCGCCTCGTTGACCTGGATCGACCCGATGGAGGCGCAGAGCACGCCGAGCACGCCGCCCTCGGCGCAGGAGGGCACCATGCCGGGCGGCGGGGGCTCGGGGTAGAGGCACCGGTAGCAGGGGCCGTGGTCGGCCCAGAAGACCGACGCCTGGCCGTCGAAGCGGTAGATCGAGCCCCACACGTACGGCTTGCCGAGCAGCACGCAGGCGTCGTTGACCAGGTAGCGGGTCGCGAAGTTGTCGGTGCCGTCGACGACGAGGTCGTAGGGCTCGAAGATGCGGAACGCGTTGTCGGAGTCGAGGCGCTCCTCGTGCAGCACGACCTCGGTGTTGGGGTTGGCCTCCTTGATGGAGTCGCGCGCGGACTCCGCCTTGGAGCGGCCCACATCGCTCTGCCCGTGGATGATCTGGCGCTGCAGGTTCGACTCGTCGACCACGTCGAAGTCGATGATGCCGAGCGTGCCCACGCCGGCGGCGGCCAGATACAGCAGCGCCGGCGACCCGAGGCCGCCCGCGCCGACCACGAGCACCTTGGCGTTCTTCAGGCGCTTCTGGCCGTCCATGCCCACGTCGGGGATGATCAGGTGGCGGGAGTAGCGGCGCACCTCGTCGACGGTCAGCTCGTCAGCTGGCTCGACCAGCGGCGGCAGCGACACAGTGGCTCCTCAATCGGTGATTCGTCGGCGCCGCGCCCCGGACGGCCCGGGAAGGGGGCGGGGCGGGTGGCGCGCTTGTCCTCTATACCCAACCTACGGGGTGGGGTTTGCATTCCCGCACGCGGGACGTGTGCTGTGCGATCGGGCACTCAGGACTCCGCGGCACCCTCCGCCCCGCCGCCGGCCTGGGCCTCCTGCCCGGCGGCCGAATCGGCGCGGGCGAGGAACGGTCGGACTTCGCGAAGGACGGCGCGCGGCCGCTCCATCATGGCGACGTGGCCGGTATCCCGCAGCAGGACGACGCGGTTGTCCGGGAAGGTCCGCGCGGCGCGGCGGGCGGACCGCGGGTCGATGAAGCGGTCGCCGGCGGAGTAGAGCAGCAGGGTCGGCACGGCGACGCGGGCGGCCTGGCGCCACAGCGACCGCGGGCCGCGGCGGAAGTACTCGCCGACGAGGCCGCGGAGCGTGTCCAGCACCGAATCGGCGGCCCAGGTGTGCGCGTCGCGCTCGCGCTCGGCCTCCAGAGCCTCGCGCACCCGCTGGGCCGGGGCGGAGGCGGGGTCGTGGAAGGTCGCGTCGAGCATGTCCTGCACCCGCACCTCGGCGGGCCTGCGCTGGATCCGCCGGTAGGCGGCCGGCCCGATCCCCGGGACCAGGGCGCCGGCCATCTGGTACGGCACCAGGCGGGGGCGCAGGTCGGGCAGGGCCGGAGCGATCAGGACGAGCGAGCGCACCAGCTCGGGCCGCTCGGCCGCCAGCCTTACCGCGACGCTGCCGCCCAGCGAGTTGCCGACGAGGTGCACCGGCGCGTCGGCGCGGTCGATGAGGCCGGCCGCCGCGGCGACGGCGGCGTCCACGGTGTGGTCGCCGTCGTCCGGCGGCGGCGACTTGCCGAACCCGGGGAAGTCGAACGCCTCGCCGCGGTAGTCCCGGCCCAGGTCGCCCATCAGGTCGGTCCAGTTGGTCGAGGAGCCGTTGAGGCCATGCAGGTAGAGGATGCGCCGGCCGCCCTGCGGGCCGTCGGTGCGCAGGAAGATCCGGCGCCCGCCGGCATCGACGTAGTCGCCCGGCCACAGGTCGACGGGTTCCTCCATGCCGCCCCTCTCACCGTTTCCTTCCGCTGTGCAGTCGCACCGTCGCGCGGCGCTGCGCTGCCTCGTTCCCGAACTCTACGCAGTGGGCCCCGGGGAACCGCGGACCGCACCCGCCCGACTCCCCCTCGCCGCCGGTCCCGGACCGGCGGCGGTCGTGCCCGCCGGGTGGCGGAGCGCCGAGCGGGTAGCGTTGGAGTGCAGGTTTCCGCGATTCCAGGGGGTCACCGTGAACACCGAGCGCGACCAGCAGGATCCGCGGTCCGGTAGCGCCGAGGACGCCCTCGGCGCCGCGGACGAGGAGACCCTGGAGGACGGGTTCTCCGGTTCGGAGGGCGACCGCGCCGAAGAGCGTCCGGTCGTCGAGGAACCCGGCGCGTGGACGCCCGATCAGGACCTGGGCAAGCGCGACGACGTACCGGAGGGCGACGCCGTGGAGCAGCGGCTCGAGGTCGGCGGCGAGGACGAGGAGTACCGCTAGACCGGCTGGTCCGGCAGTGCGCGGCACCGCTGCCGCCGGCGCAGCGCCGCCGAACCGGCGGCAGCGGCATCGCGACTGCGCTGGTCGGAGCTCCGCCGCCGGGCCGGCCGCAGACCTACCCGGCCGGCCGGATCGCACGGTGGTGCAGGTGGCGGGGTACACATGGGCACCACCGCGCGCGGATCCGCAACCTACGTCCGAGTAAGATGGGCGTGGCGCTGCGCACCCGGCCCCTCGCCCGGCGCACCGCCAACCGTGATCGCCACGACCAGCGGCCCCCCGTGCCGCACCAGTTCGGAGGGTGTGGGTGTGACAGCTCCTTCAGACGCCCGGCCGCGCGGCACCCGGCTGCCCCGGAACGCGCGCCGGCGGCAACTGCTCGCCGCCGCGCAGGAGGTGTTCGTCGCCCAGGGGTACCACCAGGCGGCGATGGACGAGATCGCCGAGCGCGCCGGCGTCAGCAAGCCCGTCCTCTACCAGCACTTCCCCGGCAAGCTGGAGCTCTACCTGGCCCTGCTCGAACAGCACTCGGCGGCGCTGGTGGAAAAGCAGCGCGCCGCGCTGGAGAGCACGAGCGACAACCGCGAGCGCGTCGCCGCCAGCTTCCAGGCGTTCTTCGAGTTCGTCGCCGGCGACGGCGAGGCCTTCCGGCTGGTCTTCGAGTCCGACCTGCGCAACCTGCCGGCGGTCCGGGACAAGCTCGACGAGACGCTGGACCGCTGCGCTGCGCTGATCAGCGAGGTCATCCGGCAGGACACCAGCATCTCCGCCGACGAGGCGCACCTGCTCAGCGTCGGCCTGGTGGGGCTGGCCGAGACCAGCGCCCGCTACTGGATCGGCAACGAGGGGACCATCCCCAAGGAGACCGCGGAGCGGCTCGTCGCCCGGCTGGCCTGGCGCGGCCTGGCCGGCTGGGACCTCACCCGGCCCGCGGGCGAGTAGCCCGCCGCCCGCCTCCGCCCCGCAGTCCCGGCACTGTGCGCCGCCGGCAGCACGCCGGCGGCGCGCGCCGCTCCCGCCCAGCGCCACGCTGCCCCGCCGCCCGGTGGTTCCGGTCCCTTGTGGAGCACCTCCCGGCGCGCCCCGAGCGCCCGGACCGCCGGCGCCCGAAGCCCGGGGGGCGTCCCGCCGGCCCCGCGTCCGTGCTGCTCCACCGGCGCAGCGCCGCCCCGTCTCCGACCGGCGTTCCGGCTGCTCTCCGTGTCCACCGGCTACGCTCCGACGATTCGGCCTCACCGATAACGGGTAATCGCCGTGGTGAAGAACGCGTTTTTTCGTTTCGGGTCGTCGGGCGAATCCGGGGGTTCCTCCCCCGGATACCGCGGGGCGCCATCGGGGGTGAAACGACTATGGACATCGGTCAGGGCTTGACGACGGCGTGGGCCGCCGTCGCTTCCTTCGTACCGAGGCTCGCCGCCTTCCTTGTCATCCTGATCATCGGCTGGTTCGTCGCGCTGTGGCTCGGCCGCCTCGTCGGCAAGGGACTGGCGCGCTTGGGGCTGGACCGCGGGCTGGACCGATCGGGGGTCGGTGAGTACTTTCAGCGCAGCCGCTGGAGCGCCAGCGAACTCTGCGGGAAGATCATCTACTACGCGGGTGTGCTGATCACGCTGCAGCTGGCGTTCAGCGTCTTCGGGCCGACGAACCCGATCACCCAACTGCTCAACGAGGTCGTGGCCTGGATTCCGCAGGCCGTGGTGGCCCTGGTCATTGTCGTCGTCGCCGGCATCCTGGCGAAGGCCGCGAAGGACGTCATCTCCGGTGCGATGGGCGGGCTCTCCTACGGGCGGTTCGTCGCCAACGTCGCCGGCGTGGCCATCCTGGCACTCGGCATCATCGCGGCGCTGAACCAGATCGGCGTCGCCACGACCGTCACCCAGCCGGTCCTCATCGCGACCCTGGCGACCGTCGGCGGCGTCATCGTCGTCGGCGTCGGCGGCGGCCTGATCCGCCCGATGCAGGAGCGGTGGGGCCGGTGGCTCGACAGCGCCGAGCGGGAGACCTCGCGGGTGCAGGGCTCCGGCCAGGACGGTGCGGGCTACGCGGCCGGCCGCCAGGACGCCATGTCTGGCACCGGCGCCCAGTCGGGCTCCGGGCAGCAGGCGGAGCGCGAAGAGGCACGACAGGGCACCGGCGCGGGTCCGGGCATGCAGTCCCCGGAGCACGGCGGCGAGCACCGCCGGCCGCAGTCGCCCTGACCCGGGCGCGGTAGCGCAGCCGCCGGGGTGACCCGGCAACCGCGCAGCATCGCAGTGCAGCACAGAGGGGCGGGGCCCGTCCGGGCCCCGCCCCTCCTGCATGCCGTGCGCCTGCGCTGTCCAGGGCGTGTCGGGTGGATGGCGTTCGTCGCGAGCGGCGTCGGCGGTGCACCCGCCGCACGGCCGACGAAGGAGTCAGGGCGGGTTTTCCCTGTCGACTGAGGAGAACGCAGCGAGGGGCGTGCCAGGGCGCCGCGCAGCAGGACAGGTGCCCACCCAGAACGCCCGGGGCGTGTCGGGTGGATGGCGTTCGTCGCGAGCGGCGTCCTGGTGCACCCATCGCAAGGCCGACGAAGGAGTCAGGGCGGGTTTTCCCTGTCGATTGAGGAGAACGCCGCGAGGGGCGTGCCAGGGCGCCGCGCAGCAGGACAGGTGCCCACCCGGCACGCCCTAGAGCAGCTCCTCGTCGCGGAGCTCATCGCGGGAAAGCCGGTCGATCCGGCGGACGCTGAGCACGACGGCCCCGACGATCGGCAGCAGCGAGAGCCAGAACGGGGCGCTCATGGGACCGGAGAAGGCCATGACTGCCAAGGCAACGACGGCGATCATGGCGTACAGGGCGAAATCGACGCGGTCCTGGCGTACCAGGACACCGATCGGAGGCCGTGCCGCCCCGTGCCGACCGCTCCTCATGCGCTCTTCCTTTCTCGCGGCACCTCGACGGCCGCATCTTCGAACCGGGGGCGCGGGCGGCGCAGGGTTCGGCGCCCGCCGCGGTGCTCGCGGCGGCGGCCGCGACCAGCATCGACCCCGGGTACGGATCAGCGTACGCCCCGTGAGGGCCTCGGTGAGATGACTTCGCGGAACGGCGCAGCAGCAGCGGCTCAGCGACGTTCCGTGAGGATCCCGTGGGGCCCGACCAAACTAGCGGACGAACCCGCACTCCTTTGCCAGCCGGCAGATCGCGAGGAGGCGCACGGTCTCCCAGTCGTAGTCGGCGGTGTCGGAATGCCAGCCGCGCTCGCGGCACCCCGCCACGAATCCGCGGAGGTAGCCGTCGAGGCTGCGCGGCGAGAGGTCGGATCCTCCGCCGGCGATGGAATCGCGCACCGAGGCGGTGTGCTGGTCCAGCTCAGCGACGAGCCAGGGGTCGAGCGGCCCGCGGAGGGGGCCGAAGACGTCGAACTCGCGGGAGAGGAGGGCCAGCGGGCCCTGCGCGCCGAATCCACTGCGCATGGACGGACGACCTCACTGCCGGGGACAACTGCAACGCGACCGACTATATGCCAATTCGGAACCGAACCATGACCGTTTCGTGTCCAGGTGAGGGGCGTCACGGGTTTCGGCCAACAGGAAACCAAGTGGCCGCCGAGTCCGGAGTTCATGCAGCGCAGCGCGTTCCGGGCGCCGACCGCCCCGGGGGAACCGGGTGCGGTCCGCCCGCCCGGGGTCAGGAACTGAGGCCCATTGCCGCCACCCGCGCCGCATGGCGCTCGGTGAGCCCGGCAAAGACCCGGCTGACCGCCGCCAGGTCGCCGCTCGCATCCTCCCCCGCGCTCTGCGCCGTGCTGCCGGCCCCCTCCGCGCCGCTCTCGCCGCCGCCGTCGCCGCCTGCCGCCTCCCGGACCACCAGCGCAGCGAGTTCCGGGCGCTGCGCTGCGACCAGCTGGGCCTGGCTCAGCGCCTCGCCGACGAGCCGGCGCGACCACAGCGACAGCGGGCCGGCGAGCTTGGGGTCCTCCTCGACGGCGGCGCGCACCCGGCCGCCGATCACCTTCTCCCGCGTGCTCTCCGAGCCGGAGCCGCCGACGAGCTCGGCGGTGGCGGGGTCGGTGGTGCGCGCGACAACGCGGTAGAAGTCGCCGGCCAGCCCGTCGCCGACGTAGGTCTTGACCAGGCTCTCCAGCCAGTTCTGCGGCTGGGTGCGGGCGTGCCAGGCATCCAGCGGCGCAACGAACGGCTCCATCGCGGCCTCCGGGTCGGCCCCGAGCTCGGCGAGGCGGGAGCGGAGCCGGCGGTACTGCGCGTACTCCTCAGCGGCGACCCCGGCGAGGTCGCCCTTTGCCGCGAGATCGGGCGCGAGCCCCGCCTCGTCGGCGATGCGGAAGAAGGAGACGAGCTCGGCATAGGCGAGCAGGCCCAGCAGGTCGGCGGTGCCGGGCGCAGAGTCGGGAGAGGAGCCGTTGGTCATGGGCAGAGCCTACGGCCTGCTCGCCCGCCCGTCTCCGCTGCGCCGGGACGGCCGCACCCCGGCCGGCCGCGCCGCCCCTGCGGCACCGCCGGAGCGGGGCGCACGCGCTCCGGGACTTTTCCCCGCCGCCGCGGAGTTGACCGTGGTGGGCGAGAGGCCCGCGACCGAGCGGGTGCGGAACCGCCCGGGCCGAACGCGGCATATCCAGCAACGGAGCGCCGCGCTAGACTCAGCTGCGTGATCAGCGGCCTGACGCGGTCGACGCGCCGCCCCCGCACCGGGGGCCGTGCGGTCGACGACCGCGGCCGGGCCTGCTTCACCCAGAACGGCCCAGGGCGCCGGAGGCGGCGCCCGCGCGCGGTGGAGGCACCGCGCCCGCACAAGAGAGAGCGGACGGCCCCTGCGCGCCGCGTCCGCGGGAACGGCCCCGCCCGAGCGGCGGGGATACCGCGCTGCACGGCGCGCCGTGCCGCAGCACCGCGCACCAGCGCCGGGTGCCACTACCGGCGGCGCCCCGTCCGCACCACCACGCGGCCACGAACGCCATTGCGGCCCGCCCAGATGGAGGCATGAGCCCTGACACGCACTACAGAGACGAACGCATCCCGCCAGACCTTCCGCGACCTGGGCGTCAGCCCGCAGATCGCGGACGCGCTCGAGGCCGAGGGCATCGTCGACCCCTTTCCCATCCAGTCCCTCGCACTGCCGCTCGCGCTGAACAGCTCCGACATCATCGGCCAGGCGCGCACCGGCACCGGTAAGACGTTCGCCTTCGGGCTGCCGCTGCTGCAGCGCGCCCAGGCCGACCCCGGCACGTCCAAGACGCCGCGCGCGCTGGTCGTGGTGCCGACCCGCGAGCTCGCGATCCAGGTCGCGGCCGACCTCACCACGGCCGGCAAGCGGACCGGCGCGCGCATCCTCACCGTCTACGGCGGGCGCGCCTACGAGCCGCAGATCGACGGCCTCAAGGCCGGCGTCGACGTCGTTGTCGGCACCCCGGGCCGCCTCCTCGACCTGGAGAAGCAGCGCCACCTCAGCCTGTCCGGCGTCGGCGCCGTCGTGCTGGACGAGGCGGACAAGATGCTCGACCTCGGCTTCCTGCCCGACATCGAGCGGATCCTCGGCAAGATCCCGGAGAACCGGCAGTCGATGCTGTTCTCGGCGACCATGCCGAGCGAGATCGTCACCCTGTCCCGCCGCTACCTGAACCGGCCCACCCACGTGCGGGCCGGCGACGACGACGAGCCGGGCCAGACCACCACGAGCCACATCGACCAGTACGTGTACCGCACGCACTCGATGGACAAGGGCGAGATGCTCGCCCGCATGCTGCAGGCCGAGGGCCGCGGGCTGAGCATGGTCTTCTGCCAGACCAAGCGCGCCTGCGACCGGGTCGCGGCCGACCTCAAGACGCGCGGCTTCGCTGCCGCGGCGGTCCACGGCGACCTCGGGCAGAGCCAGCGCGAGCGCGCGCTGCGGGCGTTCCGCAACGGCAAGATCGACGTTCTGGTCGCCACCGACGTCGCCGCCCGCGGCCTCGACGTGGACGACGTCACGCACGTCGTCAACTACGAGTGCCCGGACGACGAGAAGACCTACACCCACCGGATCGGCCGGACCGGCCGCGCCGGGCGCTCGGGCACCGCGGTGACCTTCGTCGACTGGCGCGAGATCGCCCGCTGGAAGCTCATCAACGCCGCGCTCGAACTGCCGTACCCGGACCCGGAGGAGACCTACTCCACCTCGCCGCACTTCTTCGAGCACCTGCGCATCCCGGAGGGCACGAAGGGCCGGCTGGCCGCCGCTCAGCGGGAGCGCGCGGGACTGGAGGCCGAGGAGGTCGAGGACATCGGCGACACCGGCGTGCACGCCAAGCAGCCGCGCGAGCGCGGCGGCCGCGGCGGCGCAGGCGGCGCCGGCGGATCCGGAGGGCGCTCCCGCAACCGGCGGCGGCGCAGCGGCTCCGGGAGCGCGGGCGGCACCGGGAACGCTGCGGCCACCGGTGAGAAGCAGGCCCAGGCACCGGAGTCCGGCTCGGGGGAGAGCGCCGAGGGCGCGGCTCCGGCTCCGCGCCGGCGGCGGCGCAGGCGCACCCGCAGCGGTGTCGACACCAAGGGCAGCGGCGGCGAGCAGCGCTCCGCCGAGTAGCCGAGGCACGTACCAGGCGGCCCGTGCACCGCACGGGCCCCGCAGGCGCCACCGCCCCGCGGCGGCGCACTGCGGTCACCGACCACATCCCCCATCCCCCGCTCCACGCCCCGCACCCGTTCTGCGCCGGGCCTCCATGCGGGCGCGGCGGCCTTCGCCCAGCGGCGCGCCGCAGCGCAGCCGACCCGCCGCCAGCGGCCCCGAACGGGCCGCGCGGCGCCATCGTCTAGGCTGATCCGTCGTGAGTACACCGCGGTTTCTGGAGCTTCCTCCCGGCGTCGAGCGCGTCGAGATCACCACCGACATCGGGCCGGTTGCCGCCCTGCGCGCTGAACCCGCCGCGGGCGGCCGGGACCGCCGCACCGCGCTCCTGGTCCCCGGACTCACCGGGAGCAAAGAAGACTTCATCGCACTCCTGCAGACCCTCGCCCAGGCGGGCCGCTCGGTCGTCGCGATCGACCTGCCCGGCCAGTACCAGTCGCCCGAACCGCAGGACTTCGGCTCCTACGGCACCGGATGGCTCGGCCGCGCGGTGGCGAGCGTCGTGGACGCGATCGATGAGGGGCCGCTGCACCTCCTCGGCCACTCCTACGGCGGCCAGGTGGTGCGCGAGACCGCAATCGGCGCGGAGGTGCCGCTGCTGTCGCTCGTGCTGATGAGCTCCGGCCCGGGCCCCGTGGTCTCGGCCGGACGGGTGGCCAGCGCCCGGCAGCTGATCTCCTACCTGCACGCCGACCCGAGTCCGGCGCAGCTGCAGCGGCTGTGGGACGACCACCTCGATGCGGTGAACAAGGCCAGCGGCCTGCCGGGCGAGATCCAGGACTTCCTGCGCGTCCGGATGACCTCCAACGGCCCGCGCAGCCTGGTGCGGATGTGCGAGGACATCCTCGGCGCCGAGGACCGCACCGACCTGCTGCGCTCGGCCGAGGCGCCGCTGCTCGTGCTCTGCGGCGAGCACGACGACGCGTGGCCGCCGGCCCTGCAGGCGGAGATGGCCGACCGGCTCGGCGCCCGCAAGGTCGTCGTGCCGGGCGCGGCGCACTCGCCCAACGTCGAGGCGCCCGAGACCACCGCCAGCGCCCTCACCGCGTTCTGGAACTCCGCCGAGACCGCCGAGCGCACCTGACGGCCCGGCCGCCGGGCCGCGGCACGCACTGATCGGGCTGGGGCGTGCCGGGTGGACAGCTGTCCTGCTGCGCGCCACCCACCCGACACTCCCTAGACCCAGGAGCTGAAGTTCGCCGACTCCTCCTCGACCGTGGTCTCCGGGCCCTGGTCCGGGAGGACCCGGGTGTCCGGCGGCAGGGAGAGCAGGACTTCGCCCACCGAGTGGAGCTGGCGGGTGTAGTCGATGTAGCCCTCGCCGACGGTGCCGAGCTCGCCGGCCCGCAGGGTGTCGCCGGAGAAGACCGCGCCGAGCTCGGGGATGGAGAAGCCGACGGTGCCGGGCGAGGTGCCCGGGAGCGGCAGGACGTCGATCTCCAGGTCGCCGGCGGCGAGTGAGCCGCCGCCCTCGAGCTCGATCTCGGGGCGGTGCTCCGCGCCGTGCACGCGCCGCCAGGCGCGCACCTCGCGGCGGTGCAGCGCGATCGGCGCCTCGTCCCGCTCGGCCACCTCCAGCGCGGCGGCGATGTGGGTGTTGTAGGCGTTGGTGCAGGCCACGAGGTAGATCTCGCGGTCGCCGACAGCCTCCAGGATCATCTCGGCGTCGTGTGCCGGGTCGACCACGATGACGCCCTCGTCGTCGGCCTTCACGATCCAGGTGTTGCTGACGACGGAGAACTCCTCGTCGTCGACGTTGAGCAGGCCCTCGGTGCGCACCCGCTGGATGCCGTCCGAGTCGGCCTCACCGATGCCGGGCTCCTCCGGCTCGATCGGGCGGATGACACGCTGGGGAGCGGCGTCCTCGTCCTCGGAGTCTTCGGAGCCCTCGGCGTCTTCGGAGTCCTCGGCGTCCTCGGCGTCCTCGGAGGCCTCGGAGCCGGAGGCGTCCGCGGCGTCCCCGCCTCGGCCGGCGGCTGCGGTGGCGCCGTCCTTCGCGCCGGCGGGGCCCGCAGCATCGTCGCTGCCGTCGCTGCCGTCCCGAGCGTCCGCGGCGTCGTCGTCAGCGGCGTCCTCGGTGCCGTCGCTGCCGCTGTCCTCGGCGTCCTCGGACTCGCCGGCCTCCGCGGCCTTGCCGCCCTTCGCCGGGGCCTTCTGCGCAGTGCTGCCGCCGGCCTCCTCGGCGGTGCCGTCCGTCGCGCCGCCGGTCTCCGCGTCGGAGCCGCCGGCGCCCTCGGGGGTGTCCTCGGCGCCGTCACGCGTCTCGTCGAGCGCCACCGCCGCGGACCCGCCGCCCGCTTCGCCGTCCTTCTTCTTGCCCTTCCGCTTCCAGAACACGGTGCCGACCCTTCGATTCGCGTTCGATCCTCGATACGTGCGCCACCATTGTTCCGGTCCTGGAGAGCCCACCGGTACCCGGTCGCGCGACCGGTCAGCCTCGCAGGGCCGCGCTAAGCGCGCAATAAGCATGTTCCGGCCGGTCGCGCAGGCGCCCCGGCCGGACCGGTCGGTTCAGCCGGTGATGGGCGGCCGCCCCGAGGCCGGCGCGATCAGCCGCGCGAAATCCTCCGGGTCGGTGGTGCGGGCACCGATCCGGTGCCCGGTCAGCGCGCCGTGGTCGTCGCTGGAGCCGGTCACGGCGAGCCCCAGGCCGCGGGCCACGCCGCGCCAGTGGGCGGCCTCCTCGGGTGTGTGCGCCGGATGGTCGGCCTCGATCGCACCGAGCCCGGCGGCGGCCATCTCCGCGGCCAGGTCCTCGCGCACCGCGCCGGTGAAGGCCCCTTCCGCGCGCGCCGGATGGGCCAGCGAGCAGACGCCGCCGGCCGCCCGCACCACCCGGACCGCGCGGACCGGGTCCAGGGCGTACCGGGCGGCGTAGGCCGGCCCGCCGGAGGAGATCCAGCGGTCGAACGCGTCCTGGACGTCGGCGGCCGCGCCGGCCTCGACGATCGCCCGCGCGATGTGCGGACGCCCGACGACGCCGGCCCCGTCCGGTCCGAACGCGATCCGCTCGACCTGCTCCCAGGTGACGCCGACACCGTGCTCCTTCAGCAGCCGCACCATCTCCTCGGCGCGGTGCACCCGGTCGCCGCGGATCCGCGCGAGCTCGGCGGCGAGCTCCGGCGCCTCGGGGTCGAACAGGTAGCAGACCAGGTGCACGCTGGACCCGCGGTCCGCGCAGGACAGCTCCATGCCCGGCACCAGGGTGAAGCCCGCCCCCACGGCCTCCGCCGCGGCGGGGATGCCGGCCGCGGTGTCGTGGTCGGTGAGCGCGAGGACGTCGACGCCGGCCTGCTGAGCGCGGGCGATGACGCCGGCCGGAGGCTCGGTGCCGTCCGATACGGAACTGTGGGTGTGCAGGTCGATACGGGTCACCCGGCGATTCTACGGACCGAGTGCGCGCTGCGCCGCAAAGCCGGTTGTTCCGCGGCTGCCACCCGGCCGGCGCTCCCCGGACCGGGCCGAGCGCGGCTCAGCCCTGCGGGCTGAGGACGCTCTGCAGAAAGGGCGACGGCGCGCCGTAGGGCGGTTCGAGGGTGACGCCGTCACCGCGGTCGCGCAGGTCCCGAACGCCCTCGAGCTCGCAGGTGGCGACGTCGCAGCCGGACGGGCTGAGCACCAGCCAGAACCAGCCTGCGTGCGACTCGCCGGCGTAGGCGGCCCGGCCGTCCGCCCCTTCGACCGGCCACATCGGCACCTCTCGGCGGCCCTGCCGCAGGTGGAGGTGGGGGCGGCCGCTGCCGAACCCGTCGCCCGGATCGGCGGCGTTCAGACCGGCCAGGCGCGCGCCCAGCCCGATTCCGGGGTCCTCGGCGACCAGGGCCATCTCGCCGACGCCGCCGAGCGGGGCCGGCCCGGACAGGGCGACCGCCGCTGCCAGCGCGCCGGACCGCTCATCGCCGGCGTCGGCGAAGCCGGTGACGACCCAGCCGGTCGGCAGCGGCCAGGGCACGAAGACCGGAACCTGGGCGGCGCGGAGAAGGCCGTCCAGGGACGCAGAGCCGGGCGGCCGCACCGGCTGGAGCGGCGGGACGGGACCGTGCGCGGGGCACTGCCAGGCGCTGGACCACAGTCCAGGTGGGCGGACGGCGAGTCCGCAGCGCGGGCAGGATGGCTGGTGCTTCATGGTCACTCGGTGGATACCCGCCCGACCTGCACGGAAACCGCACCGGGCGGGCACCGTCCGGCGCACCGAGCACCGACGGAGGCGGGCGGCCGCTCAGGATCGCGCGGGGCCTTCCTCCCAGCCCGCCGCGCTGCCGAACCCGCCGTGCCCGTAGGCACCGCCGGCCGGTCTGGGGGCGGAGGGCGGCGTCTGGAAGTGCGACCCCTGGTCTGCTGCGCCGCTGGCCTCTCCGCCGGCCGCGGCCGTGGCCGCGCCGGTGCGGCGGCCCCCGGACGCCTCCGCCGGACCGTCGCCGGCGGCGCTCATCACCCAGTGCGGCAGGCGGCGGCGCTCCGGCCGCGCCGGGACCGAGCCCGGGTCGCCCGGCACGGTCCGGCGCAGCCCGCGCCGGCGCGCGAGCAGGACGACGGCGGCGCAGTAGACCAGAACCTCGGCTGCGGTGCCGACTACGCCCTGCCAGGAGCCGCCGCCGGTGGCGGCGTCGGCGAGGGCCCCCTCCCACGCGGTGAGGGTGAAGGCGGCGAGGTTGTGCACCACATGCAGTCCGATGGCCGCCTCCAGGCCGCCGGTGTACCAGGTCAGCCAGGCCATGGCCAGGCCGAACACCGCCACGTCCAGCAGCGCCCAGGAGTGGTAGTCGTGCAGGGCGGCGAACAGCGTGCCGCTGATCAGGATGCCCAGGACCGGAGTGCGCAGGAAGCGCGAGACCGGTGAACCGCCGCGCGGCGCGGCGGGGTCGCGGCCGTAGGAGCCGACGAGCTGCAGCACGAAGCCGCGGAGCGCGAACTCCTCCGCCGACGCCTGGAACGGCACCAGCAGCAGGATCGCGATGAGCGCCGGAACGAACCGCTCGGCACCGACGAAGGCGCCGACGAACGGTGTCTGCGAGCCGCTGGCCAGGTCGAGCAGGAACAGCAGCCCCAGATAGCCGGCGATGACCGGCACCGACAGCAGGCTGCACACGCCCAGCCAGCGCCACCGCATCCGGCCCTCGACGGAGAACAGCGAGCCGACCGGCCGCAGTTGGACGGTGCGCACCGCGAGGAAGACGATCGGCGCCATCGTGGCGAGCACGAAGAGCAGGAAGACGGTATCCGGCAGCTCCGCGCCCAGCGGCGACTCCGGCGTCGGCTGCAGACCGTTCAGCAGCGCCAGGATGCTCGCCAGCAGGAAGAGTACGAACTGCGTGAGCACGATGAGCGCCAGCACGGCGAGTACCGCCAGCGGCGGGATCCACCAGCGGAACCGCCAGGTGCGGGCCATCCGGTGGTAGGGCGTCCCCGGACGCGCGCGGGCCGGTCCGCCCGCTGGGCGGGGCGGCTGCGGCGGCGGCCAGGCCCACACCGGGGGCGCGCCGTCGGCAGTCGGGGTGCCGGGCGGCCAGGCCCACGCCTGCGGCGGCTGCCCGGCCGGCGGAGCGCCCGGACCGTCCGGGCCGTCGGGCCCTCCGGGGCCGGTGTGCCACGAGGGTCCCGGCGGCGGTGGCGTATTTCTCATCGTTTGCCGAGATTACTATCCGGCTGTGTATTGCCGACGTTAAGAACGCGCCGCATCTTCACTGCCAGGGCGCGGCCGGTCAGCGAACCCCACCAGCTTGTCGGGGTTGCGGACCACGAAGATCTCGGTGATGCGCCCGTCGGCGACCTCCACGGAGCACAGCGAGTGCACCCGGCCCCCGGCGTCGCGCAGCAGGATCACCGGCTCGCCGCCGATCTCGGCCTCCTCTGCGGCCTCGAACGCGCTCTCGTGGAGCAGCCCGGCCTCGGCCGCGATCCCCGCGATGAACCGGGCGACCTTCGCGGCCCCGGTGATCGGCCGCAGCGCGGCCTGCCGCTTGCCGCCACCGTCGGTGACCACGCGGGCGCCGTCGGAGAGGAGCGCGGTGAGACCGGCCACATCGCCGCGGGCGCTGGCGGCGAGGAACTGCTCGGTGAGGCGGCGCCACTCCGCCCGGTCGGGCCGGTGCCGCGGCCGGCGCTCGCGCACCCGGCGCCGCGCGCGGACCGCGGTCTGGCGGACCGCGGCGGTACTCCGGTCGACGATGCCGGCGATCTCGTCGAAGGGCAGGCCGAACACCTCGCGCAGGACGAAGACCGCGCGCTCCACCGGCCCCAGGGTCTCCAGGACCACCAGGAGGGCATAGGACACCTCTTCGGCCCGCTCCGCGGTCTCGGCGGCGTCCGGCTCGTCGCTGCGCGGCTCGGGCAGCCACGGGCCGACGTAGCTCTCCCGGCGCGCCGCGGCCGAGCGGACCTTGTTCAGTGCCCGGTTGGCGACGGACCGGACGAGGTAGGCCTTGGGCTCGGCCACCCCGGACCGGTCAGCGCGGTCCCAGCCCAGCCACGTCTCCTGCACGCAGTCCTCGGCGTCGTGCACGCTGCCGAGCATGTCGTAGGCCACGGCGAACAGCAGCGACCGGTGGTCCTCGAAGACACGGCTCCGCTCGGCCGCGCCGCCCTGCACCGGGGCGCCGCGGCCTCGCCCGTCCTGCGCCGCCATTGCGCCCTCCCCGACGAACCGTTCTCCTGCACCAGCTCTACAGTGCCGCGGGGCCGGGTGGCCACCCCCACACCGGAAAGCACCTTCACCCGGAGGCATCGGCACACAGGAGCGGGGTGCCGCCCGAGAACGATGGCACGAGATCGCGGGGTGCGGGGCGCGGGGGGTGTTCTCCCGGCCGGAGGCGCAGTCCTGTGCACGCGCGGCCTTTATTACCATGGTGGGTATGTCCTCCACTCCCACCACCGAGCAGGTGAACGCGGCCCTGGCAACCGTCCAGGACCCCGAGATCCACCGCCCCATCACCGACCTCGACATGGTCAAGAGCGTCGAGATCGGCGACGGCGGCGCCGTGGCCGTCGGCATCTACCTGACGGTGGCTGGCTGCCCCATGAAGGGCCGGATCGAGAAGGACGTCACCGCCGCCGTCTCCGGCGTCGACGGCGTCACCGGGGTCTCCGTCGAGCTCGACGTGATGAGCGACGAGCAGCGCAAGAACCTGCAAACCAAGCTCCGCGGCGGCCAGGCCGAGAAGGAGATCCCCTTCGCCAAGCCCAGCTCGCTGACGAAGGTCTACGCGGTCGCCTCCGGCAAGGGCGGCGTCGGCAAGTCTTCAGTCACCGTCAACCTCGCCGCCGCGATGGCGGCCCAGGGCAAGAAGGTCGGCGTCGTCGACGCCGACATCTACGGCCACTCGGTGCCCCGGATGCTCGGCGTCGACCAGCACCCGACCAAGGTCGAAGACATGATCATGCCGCCCTCGGCGCATGACGTGAAGGTCATCTCGGTCGGCATGTTCACCCAGGGCAACCAGCCGGTGGTGTGGCGCGGCCCGATGCTGCACCGCGCGCTGCAGCAGTTCCTCGCCGACGTCTTCTGGGGCGACCTCGACGTCCTGCTGATGGACCTCCCCCCGGGCACCGGCGACATCGCCATCTCGGTGGCGCAGATGCTTCCCGGCGCCGAGATCCTCGTCGTCACCACGCCGCAGCAGGCCGCTGCCGAGGTGGCCGAGCGGGCCGGCGCCATCTCCGCGCAGACGCACCAGAAGGTCGCCGGCGTGATCGAGAACATGTCCTACTACCAGGCGCCCGGCAGCGACGAGCGCACCTACCTGTTCGGCGAGGGCGGCGGCCAGTCGGTCGCCGACGGCCTCTCCACCGCGCTGGGCACCCAGGTCCCGCTGCTCGGCCAGGTGCCGCTGGACGTCCGCCTGCGCGAGGGCGGGGACGCCGGCAAGCCGCTGGTGCTCAGCGACCCCGACGCCGAGGCGAGCACCGTGCTCACCGGCATCTCCGAGTCCCTGGTCGGCCGCCCGCGCGGGCTGTCCGGGATGCAGCTCGGGATCAGCCCCACCCGCAAGTAGCGCCCGGGCGCACTCCGCGCGCTCCCGGCCGGTCCGGCGCCCCGCCCCCGCACTGCGGCGGCGGGGCGCCGCTCTGTGCGGCGGTGCAGGATACGGTGCTGCAGGCAGGACCGCCGCCCGTGCCGGCGCGGCGGCATCGCAGGACGGCAGCAGACCGCAGGACAGCAGCAGGAGGACCACCGTGCCCAGCACCGACAATGCCCGCGCCTGGCTGGGGATCGCCCTGGAGGAGGCCCGGGCCGGCCGCGATGAGGGGGGCGTGCCGATCGGCGCCGCGCTGATCGGCCCGGACGGCGCGGTGCTCGGCCGCGGGCACAACCGGCGGGTGCAGGACGGCGACCCGTCGGCGCACGGCGAGACCGCGGCCTTCCGCGCGGCGGGCCGCCAGCCCGGATACAGCGGAACGGTGATGGTGACCACGCTGGCGCCCTGCTGGTACTGCAGCGGCCTGATCCGCCAGTTCGGCATCGGCGCGGTGGTGATCGGCGAGGCGCGCTCCTTCACCGGCGGGCAGGACTGGCTCGCCGGGCTCGGCGTGGCCGTCACCGTCCTCGACGACCCCGACTGCACCGCGCTCATGCAGGACTTCATCGCCGAACGCCCCGACCTGTGGAACGAGGACATCGGCCGGGAGCCGGCGGGCTCCTGAGGCGGCGCCGCTCCGCACGGCTGCTCCCTCGGCTGGCGGCCGCGGGTTGCGGGGGCCGTCCCCGCGCCGGAGGCTCAGCACCGGCCGGCGCGGGTACCGCCGCGCCGGCCGGACCGGTCAGAACTCGATGTCGACCGTCTGCGCCTCGCCGCCGCGCTCGTACTCCACCTCGACGGTGTCCGACGGGCTGACCTCTTCGACCAGTTCCACGAGTGTGTCGGCATCGGGGACGGTGCGCCCGTCGAAGCGGGTGATGACATCGCCCGGCCGCAGTCCGGCCTCGTCCGCCGGGCTGCCCGACTGGACCGCGTCGTCGCCGTCCGCGATGCGCGCGCCGCCGTCGGCGCTCTCCACCGCGACCCCGAGCCCGCCACCGGCCGCGGAGCCGTCCTCCGCGGAGCCGGACTCCTCGTCCGAGGGCGAGGCCGACGGCTCGGAGCCGAGGATGTCGTCGACGACATCGCCGGCCACATCGGAGGGGATCGCGAAGCCCAGGCCGATGCTGCCGCCCTGCTCGCCCGGCGCGGACTGGGTGAGGATGGCGGTGTTCACGCCGATCACCCTGCCCTGCTGGTCGACGAGCGGCCCGCCCGAGTTGCCCGGGTTGATCGCCGCGTCGGTCTGCAGCGCCTTGATGTCGGTGCGGCCGCTGTCCTCGCCGAGCGCCACCGACCGGTCGGTGGCGCTGATGATCCCGCTGGTGACGGTCCCGGCGAGGCCGAGCGGCGCGCCGATGGCAATGACCTCGTCGCCGACCGTCACGTCGCCGGAGGAACCGAACTCCAAGGGCTCCACCTCCTGCGGGCGGCGGACCTTGAGCACTGCCAGGTCGCTCTCCGGGCGCGAGTCGACGATATCGGCCGGGCTGGTGCGGCCGTTGCTGTAGGCGACCTCCATGCCGCCCTCCAGCGCGCCGGCGACGTGGTAGTTGGTCACCACGTGGTCGCCATCGATGATGAAGCCGGAACCGTTGCCGCCCTCGCTCCGGTTGCTCGGCTGGATCGACACGACGCTGGGGCTGACCCGCTGCGCCACGCCGGCGACGGTGTCCGGTGCCCGGCTGGGCGCATCGCTGGGCAGCGCGGTGTTGAGCTGGGGCCCGTCGGAGGGTGTCGCCCCGGCCGTGGGCGAGCCGAACCGGCCGCCCATGAAGCCGCCGACGGCAGCGGAGGCCAGCGACACCACCAGCACGGTGATGAGCACCGCCCACACCGGCATCCCGCGCCGGGGGCGGCGCCCGGGGCCGGGAGTACCCGGCCCGCCGGGGCCGCCGGGGCCGGGCGGCACACCGGGCGGGCCGGCATACATCCCGCCGGCCGCGTCCTGCGGCGGGCCCGCCGGCCCGGCGCCGAACCCCCCGTCGGGGCCGTGGCCGCCCGGCGCGCCGGGCGGGCCGAACGGCCCGGGCGGGCCCTGCTGGCCCTGCTGGCCGAACTGACCGGGATGTCCGGGCGCGCCAGGGGCCCCTGGCGGCGCGGGCGGACCGGCGCCGGGCACGGGTGGGAATGCCCGCTGCTCGCCGGTGCCCGGATCCGGCGGGCCCGGCCGGTTCGGACCGCCGGGTCCGTCGGGGGAGGAGGGTCCGGTTGCGTCGGTCATGAGGTCTCCGTCTGTCGCCGCTCGCCCGGAGTGTGCGGGACGGCGGGTAAAGCGTCGGTCAGCGGCGCGGTGCCGCACTCGGGGGCGAACCGCCGCGTTCGCACCTTACGCCGCGATTGCAGCGCGCGGTGGGGCGGCGGCGTCCGGTGCCGGTCAGTGCCGCGCAGGTCAGTCGGGGAGCCGCTGCCGCCGGTCGGGGCCGGCGGCGCGCTGTCCGGCGGGTGTCGGGGTGGGTCTGGGCGCGGTCGGGGGCTGGGGTCGGGGGCGGCGGTCCGCTGCGGTGCGGAGGGGTCGGGGGTCGGGGGCTGGGGGCTGGAGCGATGGCGGGGCGGCCCGGCGGTTCCGGAGGCGCCTGGGCGGGTCAGGGCCCCAGCCAGGTGCCGAAACGCTCGAATCCGCGGGCGACCCGGTTCCAGAAGCCCGCGCCGTCCGGTGCCGGCAGGGCCTCGGCCGCCTGGGCCACCGACTCCTCCGGTGCCGCCGACATCAGGGTGTACACGTATCCGTCCGCCTCCCACATCCGCCGCGGCTGCCCGGATTCGCCGGTGTAGACGACTCCGCCTCCTGTTTGGACCGCGTGCAGGCCCGCCGCGGTTCCCGCGGATTCGCCGAGCCGTCCGCGCTCAGCGAAGACGGAGACGACGGTGAGCCCGTCGGTGTAGCCGAGGTGCAGGACAGGGCCGCGCTCCTGGTGCTTGGCGCGGACGTCGACGAGGCGCAGATTCCAGGCGAGGTGGCCGGGGACCGACCACCCCTCGCCGCGCAGCGCGGCCACGTCGTCGGCGGACAGCGCTTCGCTCCACGGATCGTCCCCGCCCTGCCCGCCCCCGGTGCTGAGCAGGCCGGCGCCGGATCCGTCCCCGGTGCCCCCGCCGCCGGCGTCGAACCGGGTGAACTCGGCGTAGTGCACGACGGCGCCGCGCGCGTCGGTGGCCTCGCGGCGGAGCGGCAGTCCGGTGGCGTCGTCGATCCAGAAGCGCCCGGCCGTGCTGCCGTCAGCGCGCAGCGCGGCCACCACGGTCGCGGTGCGGCCGCTCACCTGGCCGGAACCGGCCTCGGTCACCCGGTAGTGGTCGGCGAGGGCGGACAGCGCCCGCTCATCCAGTCCGGGCCGCTCGCGGATACGCCGGTCGGCGCTGGTGCGGGGGTCGTCCGGGCCGTCCTCGCCGGAGAGCACGGTGCCGGCTCCAGGCCGGTGCACCACCTCGACGGTGCGCACCGGCGCGCCAGCGCCGCCGACACTCTGCACCCCGTCGTAGGCGACCGACTCGGCCGCGGAGGCGGCGCGGTCGAGCAGCGGCATGCCGTCGTCGCGGCCGTCTGCGGGCCGCTGGGCGGCGCTGGGCGAAGCGGAGGCCGTCAGGAGCAGGGACAGCAGCACCGCGCAGCAGATCACCGCCAGCGCGGTGGCGCCGTCGTGCGGCGGTTCTGCCGGTGGTGCAGCCGGGCGGCCGGTCACCACGCCCGAGGGGCGGGGTCCGGGCGGACGGCAGGGTCGGAGGCCGGCTCGGCGGCGGTGCCGCGCTCGGCGGCGGACTCCGCGGGCGCTCCGCTCTGGCCGGGCGGCGCTTCAGCGGCCGGCAGGGACGACCGGCCGGCGGTCAGCGCGTGCTCGGCGGCGTAGTCCTCCAGCGCGGGACGGACCACCGGAGCCTCGGCGGACTCGCCGCCGGCGACGAACGCGCCGCCCAGCGCAACCGCCACCACAGAGGCGCCGGCCAGTGCGTAGCGGGCGGCGCCCCAGTGCGGAGGCTGCGGCCAGCGCAGACGGGGTGCGGGAGCAGCGTGCGGGCCGCGGCGGCGCTCCTCGCGCGGCGGGTCCTGCACGGCGCGCGCGGCGTCGGGGCCGCTGCGGCCGAGCGGTGCGGAACCGCCGATCGGGCGGGACGACCCGAGCGGCGGGCGGGTGCCGAACGCAGCGGGGCCCGGCGGACGCTGCGCGCCGCGCTGGTCCGGCGGGCCGCCCGGGTACTCGTCTTCGCCCAGTGCGGACAGCCGGCCGAGGAAGTCGCCGGAGGGGCCGGGGGCGTCAAGGCCGCTGAGCCGCCGCTTGAGCCGCCGCAGCAGGTCGGCCTCGAACCGGCACGGCTCGCACGCGGCGAGGTGGCTCAGTGCGCGGTCCCGTTCAGCGTGGCCGAGTTCGCCGTCGATGAGGGCGGACAGCCGCTCCCCCAGGTGCTCCCTGCTCATTCCGCCTCCCCGGTCCGGATCTCGGTGGGTGCGGGCTCCGCGGCGGCGCCTGCGGCCTGGCGCGCGACGCGGCGCCGGTGCTCGAGTGCGGCGCGCAGCTGGGCGCGGCCGCGGTGGATGCGGCTGCGCACGGTGCCGAGCTTCACGCCCAGGGTGGCCGCGATCTCCTCGTAGGAGAGCCCCTCGATGTCGCAGAGGACCACGGGGGCGCGGAACTCGGCGGGCAGCGCATCCAAGGCGGCCTGGACGTCGGCGTCGAAGTGCCGGTCGTCATAGGACTGCGCCGGCGACGGCTCCCGGCCCTGGAGGCGCTCGTCGGCGTTGTCGGCGAGCCCTTCGAACCGGATCCGCGCCTTCCGCCGCGCCATGTCGAGGAAGAGGTTGGTGGTGATCCGGTGCAGCCAGCCCTCGAACGTGCCGGGGGTGTAGGAGGACAGCGACCGGAAGACCCGGATGAAGACCTCCTGGGTGAGGTCCTCGGCGTCGTGCCGGTTGCCGGTCAGGCGGTAGGCGAGGCGATAGACGCGGGCGGAGTGGTTGCGCACCACCTCGTCCCAGCTCGGCGGCTGCCACTGCTCGAAATCGACGGCAGCGTCGGGGTCGGCCACCCGGTACTCCTTTCGCTCGCGCCGTGCATCCGACTGGTGCGGATGCCGCCGGCGCGGTGCGCCGGACGGGCCCGCCGCCGCATCGGGGACATGCACGCGGGCGGACGGTCCTACCGCGGTACAACACCGCCGCCCGGCGATTCAATCCCCGGGTGAGTCCCGCGGCGCACCGCGGTCCGTTCCCGGCGAGGGGTTCCGGCACCGCAAGCCTACCTGCGGACGCATGCCCGTCAGCGCGGCGGCAGGGCCTGCACCCGCCCCGCCCGGAGCCGCGCCGGGGCCTGCTTCCCCGGCCTGCCGGCCGCCTGCACACCGGCCCCGCACGGCCCGCGGGGCGCACCGGCGGCGGTTGCCGGGCACGGAATGGCCGGTGGGCTACGCTTTTCCCCAGGACCGGCCCGACGTGGTCGCCAGCACTCCCCTGCGGGGTCGGCCCGCTCAGATCCGATCCACGGGTGGGAGGCCGCCATCGCCGCGAACTACGAGACGCTCGCGCACTCCGAGCGGTCCGCGGGCGAGGACGCCGCGGGCACCGCAGACGCCGCGCTGGCCGCGGTGCGCGCGGCAGCCGGCGAGCGCAGGGGCGTGCGCCCGGTGTCCGAAGCGTGCGGCGCCGCGCTGCGGTTCCTGGCCGCCGCCATCGGCGCCCGCTCCGTGGTGGAGATCGGCACCGGATACGGCGGCTCGGGGATCTGGCTGCTGCGCGGTATGCGGCCGGATGCCATCCTCACCACGGTCGACGTCGATCCGGTGGGCCAGGAGTCGGCACGCTCGGCGTTCCGGGCGGCAGGCTTCTCGACCAACCGCACCCGACTGATCCGCGGGCGCGCGCTGGAGGTGCTGCCGCGGCTCACCGACGGCGCCTACGACCTGGTGTTCGCCGACGCCGTGCGCAGCGAGTACCCCGACTACCTCGGCGAGGCGCTGCGCCTGCTGCGCCCCGGCGGGGTGGCGGTGTTCCATGACGCGCTGGCCGCATCCCCGCTCGGCGACGGTCCGCTGAGCGCATCCGACTCCGGCACGGCCGCCATCCGCGACCTCGGCCGCGCCATCCGCGAGGACGAGGGGCTCGTCCCGCTGCTGCTCCCGGTCGGCGACGGACTGCTGGCGGCGATCCGCAGCGAGCGCCAGGGGCCCTGAGCCAGGCGTCGGGCACTGCTCCCGACTGCGCTCCGGGCGCGGTGCCGCGGCGCCGGCCGCGGCGCTGGCGCAGTGCGGCTCGAGCGGGCCGCCGCGGACCGGGAGGCTCGGTGCCGGGCAGCGGCCGGCCTCCCCTGCGGAGTCGGCACCGGACGGCCCGGCATCGCGCGGATCCGGCGGAAGCAGTCCCTCCGCACAGCCTGCGCCGCGCAGCGGCGGACAGGCTCCGCCCGGCCGGCCGCGCGTCCGCTGCCGTCCGCTGGCGCGAACCCCCACCCGGGCACAGCAGCACGGTGCGCGGGCGTTCCGGGGCAGCCCCGATACGCGGAACGGGGCTCCCTTCCGCGGAAGGGAGCCCCGGATGCCCGTCAGCGGGCCGCTGGCGGCCCGCTGCTGAGCCGCATCCGCGGCAGCGGGACCGGCTCGCGGCAGGACCCGCTCAGGCGGACAGCCAGCGCAGCAGCGTACGGGTGGCGAATGCCGTGCCGCCCTTGGTGAGCACGCCCTTCTCCGCCATGGACCGGCCCGGCCCGGCGATGTCCAGGTGTGCCCAGGGCAGTCCGCCGGTGAACTCCTCCAGGAACAGCGCCGCCTCGGTCGCGCCGGGGTGGCCGTAGTCGCCGCTGGTGCCGATGTTGGCCAGGTCGGCCACTGGCGAGCGGACCGTGTCCCGGTACTCCTCGGTCAGCGGCAGCCGCCAGAGCGGCTCGCCGGACGCCTCCCCCGCTGCGGACAGCTGCTCGGCGAGCGCGTCGTCGGTGGCGAACAGGGCGCCGATGCCGGTGCCCAGTGCCACCTTGGCGGCGCCGGTGAGGGTGGCGACGTCCACCAACTGGTCGGGCCGGACCTCCGCGACCGCGTAGTCGAGCGCGTCGGCCATCACCAGGCGGCCCTCGGCGTCGGTGTTGAGCACCTCCACCGTGCGGCCGCCGTAGGTGGTGATGATGTCGCCCGGCCGCTGCGCCGAGCCGGACACCGCGTTCTCGGCCGAGGCCAGCAGCGCCGTGACGCGGGTACGCACGCCGAGGTCGCGCAGCGCCGCCATGGCGCCGAGCACGATGGCCGCGCCGCTCATGTCGGTCTTCATGAGCTTCATGTTGTCGTTCGGCTTCAGCGACAGGCCGCCGGTGTCGAAGGTGATGCCCTTGCCCACCAGGACCAGGTGCCGGTCGGCCCCGGCCGGCGCGTAGTCGAGGCGGATCAGCCGCGGCGGGCGGGCGGAGCCCGCACCGACGCCGAGGATGGCGCCGAAGCCGTCCCGTTCGAGGTCCTTCTCGTCCCAGACCGCGATCTCCAGCCCGGCCTCCGCGGCCGCCGCGCCGGCGCGCTCGGCGAGCCAGGCAGGGTCCTTCTGCGCGGACGGGGTGTTGATCAGGTCGCGGGCGAAGCCGGCCGCGCCGGCCAGGACCGTGCCGCGCCGCACCGCGTCCGCGGATTCCGCGGGGTCGGTGTCCGCCCCGAGGTGCAGCGTGATCGCGCCGGCGGGCGCCGCGCCGGCGGGCGCCGCAGCGAGGGTGAACCGGTAGGAGGCCAGCAGCGCCCCCTCGGTGAAGGCGGTCAGCCCCTCCGGCCCGCCGGGCAGGTCGACGACCGCGACGCTGCTCCGGCCGGCGGCCAGCCGCGCCAGTGCCGCGCCCGCGCTGCGCAGGTCCGCGGGGTCGGCCGCGCCCGTGCCGAGCAGCGCGACCCGCACCGGGCCGCCGCCGAGGTGTGCGGCGAACTCCGCGGTCTGCCCGGCAGCGCCGGTGGCGCCGTAGAGCTCGATCAGTTCGGCGAGGGAGGCCGGCAGCCCCGCCTCGACCGCGGCGGCCCCTGCCGCCGGCACTGCGCCGCCGTCTTCGGCCCGCACCGGAAGCGCGACCAGGTCGGCGTCGGCGAAAGGCCCGGGGGTGCCAGCGGCGCCGCCCTGGGGGCCGGCGGTCCGTATCACCGTCGTGATGGGCACGATCACTCGCAATCTAGGGGGACGTCGTTGGTCCGCCGGATCTCTCCGGCGCTGCCCGCCAGCCGTGTCCGCTGGAAGGCCGCCGCGGACGGGCCCGCCGCCGGGGTGCTCAGCCGCCGGCGCACGGCGCCGCTCCGGGCGGGTGCCCGCTGCGCGTGGGCGTCAGCCGACGACCCCGTCGAGGGCGTCCTTGAGCTCCTTGGCCTCATCCGGCGTCAGCTCGACGACCAGACGCCCGCCGCCTTCCAGCGGGACCCGCATGATGATGCCGCGGCCCTCCTTGGTGACCTCCATGGGACCATCACCGGTCCTCGGCTTCATCGCCGCCATGCCGTCTCCCCTTTCATAGGAAGGATTCGCCGTGGATCTCTGGGAATCGGGACCCGCGAAGAGCGGTCCGGCCGAGCGGACCGCCGAGGGGAACCGCCGCACCGCGCACACGGCGCCGGACGGGGGTTCCCGTTCCGTCATTATCTCGGTTTTCCGACCGGATTGGGAACGATCGGACAGCCCCGCAGCCGCGGGCTCCGAGGAATCCGAACAGTAAGGTTATAGCGGCAGTGCCGGATCGGGCGTAGCCGGTGCTGCCCCAGCCGAGCTCAGCGAGGAGTCACCGTGGCCGACAGCGCCAGCACCGACAGCACGGGATCGGCCGTGTCCTACGACCTCAGCGAGGGTGTCGCCACCATCACCCTGGAGCGGCCGGACGCGATGAATTCGCTGAACGGCGGCGCCAAGGACGCATTGCTCGCAGCGGTCGAGCGGGCCAAGTCCGACCCCTCAGCGCGCGCCGTGCTGCTGACCGGCAGCGGGCGGGCGTTCTCCGCCGGGCAGGACCTGAAGGAGCACGGTGCCAATCTCAGCGAGGGCCGCGGCCTGGACGACACCGTCCGGCGGCACTACAACCCGATCGTGCTCGGCCTGGCGCAGATGCCCAAGCCGGTCGTCGCCGCCGTGAACGGCGTCGCTGCGGGCGCCGGCGCAGGCTTGGCGTTCGCCTGCGACCTGCGGATCGCTTCGGAGAAGGCGTCGTTCCTGATGGCGTTCGCCAACGTCGGCCTCGGCTCGGACACCGGAGCCTCCTGGACCCTGCCGCGGCTGATCGGGCACGCGCGCGCCGCCGAGATGCTGCTGCTGGCCGAGCCGGTCACGGCCGCGCGCGCACTGGAGATCGGCCTGGTCAACCGGGTGGTTCCGGCCGACGAGCTGGCGGCTGAGGCGCGGGCGCTGGCGGTCCGGTTGGCGAACGGCCCGACGGTCGCCTACGCCGCAATCAAGGCGGAGCTCGCCTTCGGCCAGGCGCTGGACCTGTCCCGCGCACTCGACATGGAGGCCGGGCTGCAGGACCAGTGCGTCGACACGGTCGACCACAAGAACGCCACCCTCGCCTTCCTGGAGAAGCGCACCCCGGAGTTCGAGGGCCACTAGGGCGTGTCGGGCGGACCACTGCCCTGCTGCGCGCCGCTCTGGCACGCCCTTCGCGGGGTCCTCCCCGGTCGGGGAGGAAGACCCCGCCCTGGCGCCCGGCGGCCCGGCGGCACCGGCGCGATACGCCGCTGCCGGCGGGCCGGCAAAACCCTGCACGCGGCGGGCGGCCGGATCAGGCCGGGCCGGGGGCCTGGCGTTCAGCCGCCGGAGCTGCGCAGCATCCCGGTGGAGATCATCGTGGTGCCGTCGTGTGAGACGGCCTCCCAGCGGGCTTCCAGGACGTCGTCCCCAGCCGGGGTGAGGACCAGCTCGGAGGAGTCCACGCACCGGTCCTGCGGGTCGTAGGTCTCGGTGTAGTCGAAGACGAGCCGGTCCTCGGAGCGCTCCTGCAGGGTGAGGCTGCCGCGGCAGTTGAGGGAGTACCACTCGGAGCTGCCCCGCTCCTCACCGGACTCCAGGACCACCTCGGCGCCCCAGTCGGTGACGTGGCCGCCGGCGGCCGACTCCTGGCTCATATCGCCGCGCCAGGAGCCGACGAACGGGTCCGGCACGGGCTCTTCGCCGCCGTCGCCGGAGAGCAGGACGAAGGCCGCGGCGCCCGCGGCGGCGAGCACCGCCAGGGCGGCGGCCGCCAGCACCCACAGCCGGGCGCGGCGGCGCTTCGCTGCGGAGTGGCGGGTGGACCGCGGGGGCGCGTACAGCGCCATGCGGCGGATCGGGGAGGACTCCGCCGGCTCGGCTTCGCTGCCGGAGCGCTGGGGGTCCCGCCCGCGGGCGGGGGCCTCGCTCACCGCGCGTCCTCGGTCGGGTGACCGGTCACGCTGCAACACTCGCTCATGGCTCTCACTCATCCTCCGTGCGGCCCTCGGACTGCGGGCGGACTGCGGTCGGGCCGCGGGTACGCCCGTGAGGATATGGCACACCGGGGCCCGGTCCGGGCGGAATCCCCGGCAGCGCCCCGCGCTCCCCGGATCCGGGCCCGGTCCCCGCGGAGCGCACCGGATCAGCGCATCGGCACTGGTCACTGCCTCACCCGGCATCCGGCCCCGGTCCGGACAGCGGGCGGCGCAGGGCGCGCACGACGGCGCTGCGGCCCCGGACTGGGCCCGCAGCGCGAAAGCGGGGCGCGGCGGCGGGCGGATCGGCACGACGGCCGCCGGCGGGGCCCACCGGCCGGCCACGCCGGCCTCGCCGCGGTGCGGCCGGCGCCTCAGCCGGAGCCGGTTCCGCGGCGGAAGCAGCCGGCGATGTGGTCGTCGACGACGCCGGATGCCTGCATCGAGGCATACGCCGTGGTCGGCCCGACGAACCGGAAGCCGCGCGCCTTGAGCTCCTTGGCCAGCGCGGTGCTCTCCGGCGTGGCGGCGGGCACATCGGCGTCGGATGCGGGGGCCGGCCGCTGCCCCTCCGGCGCGTGCGCCCACACCAGGGCGGCAAGGCCGCCGGGCAGGTCGAGCGCGGCGCGCGCGTTGGCCACGACGGCCTCGATCTTGGCGCGGCTGCGGATGATCCGGGCGTCGCCGAGCAGCCGCTCGACGTCGGCGGGCCCGAAGCGGGCGACGGCCGCCATATCGAAGCCGGCGAAGTCCTCGCGCAGCGCGGCGCGCTTGCGGAGCACGGTCAGCCAGGAGAGCCCGGCCTGGAACGCCTCCAGCGACAGCCGCTCAAACATCCCCTGGTCGGTGCGGATCGGCAGGCCCCACTCGGTGTCGTGGTAGGCCGCCAGGTCGGGGGTACCGAGCGCCCAGCCGCAACGGGTGCGGCCGTCGGCCGCCGGCGGTGCGGACACGGGTCACCCGCTCCCGGTGCCGCGCGCCGGAGAAGCGGACGGAGCGGCGGAGGTTTCGGAGGGATCTGCGGGCTCGGACGGCTCGGAGGGCTCCGCGCCGCCGCCGGCAGCACTGGAACCGCCCGCGCCGCCGGCAACCCGCTGGCCGGGCCCGAACGGCACGCCGGAGGGCGGGGTGCGCGGGTAGAGCACCTTCGGCCCGGTCGACGCCTCCGCGCCGGCGAGGCGCGCCTCGAGCTCGGCGATGCGCTGGTCGCGCGCTTCCAGCGCGGCCGTGATGCGGCGCAGCAGCTCATCGACGCCGCGCACGTGGTAGCCCCACAGTGCGACCGGGAGCGCGACGCCGGCCAGGTCGGCGGGGCCGAGGCGGCGCCCCTCGGGGAGGTCCAGCGGAGGATGGTCCGCCTCGAACCGCGCCAGCTGACCGCCCTTGCCCATGACCGTGTAGGCGACGCCCGCGAGGACGGCCGCAGCGGCCAGCGCGCTGAGGATCAGGATGGTTGGATTCACGGACCCGATCGTGCCACATCCGGCGGGCAGCGGAACCCCCCGGCGCCACCCGGCCGCCCGCTGACCGGCCGCCCGCAGGGCCGCTCACCATGGCAGACTCGGGGCGTGAACGAGCATCCCGCGGCCGAGGGCCGCTGCTCCGGCGGAGGCGCCGGACGAGTGCTGCCGCCGGGATCGCCCGCGCCCGACGGCGTCGCCGACGCGGGTCCGGCGCCGGACGCCGCGCGGGTGCGCGCGCTCGCTGCGGCCGGGGGTCCTGTCCTGGTGCGCTGCGAGGGCGGCGCGCCGGGCGCCGAGACCGCCCGGGTGGCGCTGGCCGCGTGGCTCGGTGCGACCCATGTCACTGCGGCCGGCACCGGTGCGGCCGAGGACGCCCTCGCCATGGTCGCCGCCATCCGCGGCACCCGCCCGCCGGCGGTCGCCCGGCGCGGGCTCGCGTGAGCGGCGGGCGGCGCAGCCGAGCAGGGCTGGAGCGCGGGACGGTCGGACGGGTGCAGCGCTGACCCCACCGGGGAGCGGCCCGATGGGGCCGGCGCGCGGAGCGTCAGCCGGTCCGGCTGCCGTTGGCGGCCGAGTGCGCCGCGGCTTCGGCGGCGGCCTTCTCCTGGGCTTCGCGCTCGATGTGCGCGTGGGCGGCCTGCACGATGCGCACCGCCTCCTCCGGGTCGTCGGTGATCCGGATGAGGTCGGGGTCCTGGTTGGAGATCACGCCCTCGTCCAGCAGCCGCTGGTGGATCCAGTCGACCAGCCCGCCCCAGAACTCGCGGCCGATGAGCACGACCGGGAAGCGCGTCACCTTGCGGGTCTGCACCAGGGTGATCGCTTCGAACAGCTCGTCGAGCGTGCCGAACCCGCCCGGCAGGACCACGAACGCCTGCGAGTACTTCACGAACATCGTCTTGCGGACGAAGAAGTACCGGAACGTGACGCCGGTGTCGACGTAGCTGTTGAGCGTCTGCTCGAAGGGGAGCTCGATGCCGAGCCCCAGCGACTGGCCGTCGACGGAGGCGGCCCCCTTGTTCGCGGCCTCCATCAGGCCCGGCCCGCCGCCGGTGATGACGGCATAGCCGGCGTTGGCCAGCGCCGCGCCGGTCTGCACGCCCAGCGCGTAGTAGGGGGAGTCCTCCTTGATGCGCGCCGAGCCGAAGACGCTGACCGCCTGGCCGAGTTCCGAGAGCAGGCCGAAGCCCTCGACGAACTCCGACTGGATGCGCAGGACCCGCCAGGGATCGGTGTGCACCCAGTCCGAAGGGCCGCGGCGGTCGAGCAGCCGCTGGTCGGTCGTCGTCTGCGGTATTGCGTCGCCGCGGTAGGTGAGCGGCCCCGCGCGGCGGATCTCCTCGTCGGTCATGGGCCCAAACTATCCGCTCACGCGGCGCTCCGGCGGCGGGATCGGGGCAGCCGCCCGGCCGGTGGCGGCCGTGTCAGGCGGTGGTGCCGCTGAGCCAGGACGACATCCGGTGGACCGCCTCGTCGACGGCTGCCAGGTCCACCCACTCGTCGCGGGTGTGTGCCAGGGTCGGCTCGCCGGGGCCGAAGTTGACCGCCGGGACGCCCAGCTCGGACATGCGGGCGACATCGGTCCAGCCGAGTTTGGCGCGCGCGGCACCGCCGCCGACCGCTGCGACGAACTCGGCGGCCGCCGGGTCGTCCAGCCCGGGGCGGGCGGGCGGCGCGGCGTCGGTGACCCGCACGTCGAAATCGGTGAAGAGCTCGCGCAGGTGCTCCTCGGCGTCCTTGACCGAGCGGTCCGGCGCGAACCGGTAGTTCACCGTCACGGTGCACTCGTCCGGGATGACGTTGCCGGCGACGCCGCCGTCAATGAAGACCGCGTTGAGGCCCTCGTGGTAGCGGAGGCCGTCGACCTCCGGCTCGCGCGGAGTGTAGGCGCGCAGCACGTCCAGCACGCCGCCGGCGCCGTGGATGGCGTTGCTGCCCATCCAGGCGCGGGCGCTGTGCGCGCGGGTTCCGCGCGCGATGACCTCGACGCGCATGGTGCCCTGGCAGCCGCCCTCGATGACGCCGCCGGTGGGTTCGAGCAGTACCGCGAAATCGCCTTCGAGCCACTCCGGGTGGTCGCGGGAGAGCCGGCGCAGGCCGTTGCGCTCGGCGTCGACCTCCTCGCAGTCGTAGAAGACGAAGGTGAGGTCGTGCACCGGATCGGTGAGTTCGGCGGCGAGCTTGAGCTGCACCGCCACGCCGCTCTTCATGTCGGAGGTGCCGCAGCCGTAGAGCCGGTCCCCCTCGCGCCGGGACGGCACGTTGCCGACGATCGGCACCGTGTCGATGTGTCCGGCCAGCACGATGCGCCGGCTGCGGCCCAGCTCGGTGCGGGCGACCACGGCATCGCCGTCGCGGTAGACGGTCAGGTGGCCCAGCCCGGACAGCGCCCGCTCGATCATGTCGGCGAGGGCGCGCTCGCCGCCGCTGACCGACTCGGTGTCGACGAGCTGGGCGGTCAGGGTGCGGGCGTCTGCGGTGATGTCGAGCATCGCGGCCGGCTCCTAGGGACGCAGGAAGGGAAGCGGGCCCGCGCGGCGCGCGGGCCCGGGCGGGTCTGCGGCGCCGCTCAGGCGTTGACGCCGTGCTCGCGCAGCATGTCGTTGAGCGCGAGCTTGTCGTGTTCCTGGCCCTCTTCGAGGCGCTTGAGCACGAGCAGGACCGGCATGCCGAAGTCGCCGCCGGGGAAGCTCTTCACCCGGTTGGCGGTGACGCACACCGACCAGGCCGGCGCCTCGCCGCGGGGCAGCTCCTCGCCGCTCTCGGCGTCGTAGACGCGGGTGGAGGAGGTGAGGATGGTGCCGGCGCCCAGCTTGGCGCCGCGGCGCACCCGGGCCCCCTCCACGACCATGCTGCGCGAGCCGAGGAACGCGTCGTCCTCGATGACCACCGGGGACGCCTGCGGCGGCTCGAGGACACCGCCGACGCCGACGCCGCCGGAGAGGTGGACGTTCTCGCCGACCTGCGCGCACGAGCCGACGGTGGCCCAGGTGTCGACCATGGTTCCGGAGCCGACCCAGGCGCCGAAGTTGGTAAAGGACGGCATGAGGACCACGCCGGGGGCCAGGTAGGAGCCCCAGCGGGCGATGGCGCCGGGCACCACGCGCACGCCGTCGAAGCGGGTCTTCAGCGGGATCCGGTCGTGGTACTGGAACCCGCCGACCGCGGACTCCTCCATCTCGAGCACCCGGAAGCTGAGCAGGATCGAGCGCTTGGCCCGCTCGTCGACGACCACCTGGTCGGTCTCGGTGTCGACGAAGGCCACCCGGGCCGCGCCGGAGTCGAGGGCGTCGACCGCGCCGACGATGGTGTCGCGGGCCGGCTTGTCAGCGGGGGAGAGCTCGGACCGGCGCTCCCAGAGCGCGTCGATCTCGGCGGGCAGCGGAGAGGTGAACGAGGTGGTCATGGGCAGCGAGCCTACCGATTCCGCGGTGCGCCGACCAAACGCGCGCCGGGGGCGCCGCAGACAGTGCGGCGCCGGTCATCGCGGCGGAGCGGTGCGGGGCGCCGCAGTGCGGCGCGGCCGGGGCGGCTGCGCTGGGGCGAAGGTCCGGAGGAGCCCGCCGGCCCCGGGCGGCGAGCGAACGGCGGTGCGCGGGGCGCGCGGCGCCGCGGTCGGGTAATCTCCGGCGCGGCGGGGGTCTGCGTGCGCCGGAGAACCGGGCGGGCGGAGGACCCTGCCGGACCGGCCGCGGGGGCCCGATTCCCCCGGCGCCGGCCCGCACGCCCCGGGATGTACCGCACGCGCCGTGCGCCCGGCCCGACCAGCTGTGGATGCCACTGCCGGCGGCCGTGCACCCCGTGCGCACACCGGGGGCCGCCGCCTCCGTCCACCGGGGCCCGCCGGCCGTGTACGCGGCAAGGGCCCCCTGAACCCAACGGTCTGCCTGTGCCCGATACGCCGCGCCGCCTCCGCCGTGAACGGCGGAGGAAGCGCTCCTCCGCCTTCATCAAGATCCTGGTGATCCTCACCGCAGTCTGCGGTGCCATGACCGCGGCCGCCTACTTCGTGATCCGCACCATCGAGCCGGTCGACATCGACCCGCCGGTCGCCGCCGGCTGCCGGGTCGCGGGCGAAGGCGCCGGCGACGCGCTCGACCCGGAGCAGGCCGCGAGCGCCGCGACCATCGGCGGCGTCGCCTTCTCCCAGGACCTGCCCGAGCACGCCGTGGTCATCGCCTACGCCACGGTCTGGCAGGAGACGAAGTTCTACAACATCGACTACGGCGACCTCGACTCGGTGGGCCTGTTCCAGCAGCGGCCGTCCCAGGAGTGGGGCACCCCCGAGCAGATCATGGACCCGGTCTACGCCAGCACCGAGTTCTACGACCACCTGGTGGAGATCGACGGCTACGCCGACATGCCGGTCTATGAGGCCGCGCAGACGGTGCAGCGCAGCGCCGACGGTTTCGCCTACGACCAGCACGAAGCGCGCGCCGAGCAGATGGCGGCGGCGTTCACCGGCGCCGAAGGGGGCGCGCTGACGTGCTGGCCGGAGCAGAAGGGCGGCACCGAGGACAGCCCCGACGCCTCACCCGCCGGCCGCCCCGCCGCGGAGCCCGCCGACATCGGGGCGGCGCAGGAGGAGATGGAGCGCGTATTCGGCGCCGACCCGGCGGCGGTCCCCGCCTCCGGCGAGCAGCCGCGCACCGGCGACCTCGGCTGGGCGATGGCGCTGTGGGCGGTGGCCCACTCCGAGGAGTACGGCCTGTCCACGGTCACCTACGGCAACCAGCGGTGGAACGCCGCGACCGGCAAGGACGGCTGGGCGACCGTGCCCGACGCCGCTCCGCGCGGCGAGATCGCCCTGGGCTGACGGTCCACCGCAGCCGGGGCTCCCTGAGCGCTCGTGCGCGGCAGGGCCCCGGCGGCGGCGCCGGCCGCAGCAGGCGCTCGGGAGCGCGTCAGGCCCCGGCGATGCGCTCGGCGGCCGTGGCGACGTCGGCGTCGGACGCAGTCAGGGCGACACGGACGTGCCCGGCGCCGGAGGGGCCGTAGAAGGCGCCCGGAGCCACGAGGACACCCCGCTCGGCGAGGTGCCGGACGGCGCCCCAGGCGTCGTGCTCGGGGTGCGCGGCCCACAGGTACAGGCCGGCCTCGGAGTGGTCGATGCGCCAGCCCGCTCCCTCCAGCGCGCCGCGCAGGGTGGCGCGGCGGCGGGCGTAGCGGTCCTTCTGCTCCGCGGCGTGCGCGTCGTCGCCGAGCGCGGCGGCCATCGCGGCCTGGACCGGCGCCGGCACGATCATCCCGGCGTGCTTGCGCACCGAGAGCAGCTCACCGACCAGGTCGGGGTCGCCGGCGACGAAGCCCGCGCGGTAGCCGGCCAGGTTGGAGCGCTTGGACAGCGAGTGCACGGCGAGCAGGTTGGCGTGCGAGCCGCCGCTCACCTCGGGGTCGAGGATGGAGACGGGCTTCCCGCCCTCCCAGCCGAGATCGAGGTAGCACTCGTCGGAGGCGACGATGGTGCCGCGCTCGCGCGCCCACTCCACGACCTTGCGCAGGTGGGCGGTGCCCAGGACCCGGCCGGTCGGGTTGCCGGGCGAATTGATCCAGAGCAGCGGGACCGGCGCGGGGCCCACTGCGGTGAGCGCGTCGGCGGCGAGCGGGGTCGCGCCGGCGAGCCGGATCCCGGCGTCGTAGGTGGGGTAGGCGAGCTCGGGGTGGACGACGGTGTCGCCCTCGCCCAGGCCGAGGAGGGTCGGCAGCCAGGCCACCATCTCCTTCGAGCCGATGGTGGGCAGCGTGTCCGCCGGATCGACCGCGACGCCGTGGCGGCGCTCGAGCCAGTCGGCGATCGACGCCCGCAGTGCGGGGGTGCCGTGGGTGAGCGGGTAGCCGGGCGCGTCCGATGCAGCGGCCAGCGCGTCGCGGACCACCGCGGGCACCGGGTCGACCGGGGTGCCGATCGACAGGTCGACGCCGCCGCCCGGGTGCGCGGCCGCCCGCTCCTTGTCGGCCGCCAGCCGGTCCCACGGGAAGACCGGAAGCCGGTCGGTCAGGCGTCGTCGTTCACCCATTGCGTGCGCTCCCCCATCGCTGGTGGCCGGAGCGCCGCGCAAGCGGACCGGCCGTGTGTGCAGAACGGGCCCGCTCCGCGTGCGGACACGGGCCGTACGGCGCGGCTCCGCTGCGGGGCGCACCCGCAGCGGAGTGGATTCGGGGCGGCTCCGGACGCGCGGCCCGGCCCTCCGCCCGGCACCGGGACGGAGCCGGGAGCCGGGGCCCTGCGGGCGCGCCGCCGGTCAGCGGCGCTGCAGGGCCCCGGAACGCCTGTCAGCCCTCGGCCTGCGGAGGCAGCTTGGCCACCACCGGGTGGTCGAAGTCGTACTGGCCGACCTTTGCGGCACCGCCCGGCGAGCCGATGTCATCGAAGAAATCGACGTTGGCCTTGTAGTACTCGGACCACTGCTCGGGCAGGTCGTCCTCGTAGTAGATGGCCTCCACAGGGCACACCGGCTCGCAGGCGCCGCAGTCGACGCACTCGTCCGGGTGGATGTAGAGCATGCGCTTGCCCTCGTAGATGCAGTCGACGGGGCACTCTTCAATGCAGGCTTTGTCGAGCACATCGACGCACGGCTGCGCGATGACGTAGGTCACGTCGTTACTCCTCTTCGGTCTTCGCCACGTTGACCGCGTGCAACGGTGTCGGCTGCCGTAGCCTGGGCGACGCCGGGGACCGGCACGCGGACTCGCCGAACTCCCGGCAGACGATTCGCAGTTACCAGTATGGCGATCGCGGGGCGCCCGCGCGCAATCGGGGGTGATCCAGTGGGTTATGTCTCGCGCCTGTCGGACGAGGTCGGGCCGGAACACGTCGGCCGGCGTGCCACCCTGCGGCTCCGGCTTCCCGGCGGGCGGTTCCGGGATATCGTCGGTGTTCTCGAATGGTGGCGGGACGGCGCCATCGGCGTGCGGCGGCGCGGCGGCGACCTGGTCGAGGTCGCAGCGGCCGACATCGCCGCGAGCCGGCTGGTGCCGCAGGAGCCGCCCGCGCGCCGCCCGCGCCAGGCGTAGCGCGGGACCGCGAGAGCAGAGAGGGGGCGGACCAACGCCATGCAGGAGACCGTCGCGTCCGCTCTGGCCCAGCTGTCGCGGCTCGATCCGCGTGCGGCCCGCCTCGCGGAGAACGCCCTCGCGTCGCTGACCGGCGGCGACAGCCTGCAGCACCTCACTCAGCGGGCGGTCCAGGAATTCTGCTGGTACGTGCTGCCGGTGCGGTTCGCCGGGGAGACCGGCGAGCGGATGCTGACGGCGCGCTCGCTCGGCCGCCTGTTCGCGCTGCTGGACCTGAACCGCTACGCCGCGATCTGCTCGTCGCCGGCCACCCGGGTCGTGCTCGACGCCCACTCCTCCGGCTACGACGCCGGGCTGGCCGCCTACCACCGGGCGATGCGCGCCTCCGGCGTCGAGCCGCCGGACCTCGCCGAGCTCACCTGGGGTGCGGCGCTGGGCAGCGCGGAGATCGCGGCGCACCAGGAGGTCTCAGCGGCGCTGGAGCTGGCGATCGCGGCCGGCGAGGTGCGGCCCGGCACCCGCGGCTGGCGCCCCGACCAGGAGGGGTTCACCCGCACCTTCCTCACCCAGCCGGACGCCCAAGGCCGCAGCAGGCTGGACCGGATCCGCGACGAGCGGGTGCGCGCGTGGCTGAACTCGCCCGCGCACTCGCACCGCCAGCAGCTCTGGCCGCTGCTGGGCCGGCTGATCGGCGGGGCCGAGCCGCCGCAGGAGGCGCGGGCCGCGCTGGCGCCGGTGCACCGGCTGCTCGACTTCGCCGACGAGGGGATCGGGCTCACCCAGATCGGCTACATCTCGCCGTCGGTGGTGCGCGAGCTGTGCACCGAGTTCGGCTGGAGCACGGCGCCGTCCCCGCCGCGCAGCGAGACCGACGCGATGCAGCTCATCGTCTTGAACAAGCTGCTGCGCGGCATGCGCGCGGTGCGCCGCTCGGGGCGCCGCCTGGTGCTCACCCGGCGCGGCCGGCACCTGCACGGCGACGACCGGGCGCTGTGGCGCGCGGTGGCCGAAGGCGTGCTGGACGGCGACGGGTTCGGGCAGGCCGCGGCCGAGACGATGCTCGGCCTGCTGCTGCTCCGCTCGCCGCGGGCCACCGGCAGCCACGCCCGCGGGGAGCGCTCGGGCGTCGGCGCGGAGACGCGGCGCATCCTGTGCGACGCCGGCTGGGGCGTGGACGGCGCGCTGCCCGACGGCGGCCGCATGCAGTCGGCGCTGCTCCAGCTCACCTGGCTGATGGACACACTCGGTTTCGCCCCGCGCGCCGAGCTCGCCGACGACGACGGCCGCCCCGAGCTCACCCCCGGCGGCCAGCTCTTCGCCCTCACCGCCCTGCACACCGCCGCCACCGCCCCGCCCGCTGCGCTGTAACCCCTCCGATCCCCCGCTGCGCAGCGGGTCGGAGCGGCGCTGCACTCCGCGCGCCCCGGTGCGGGCCACCTGCCCCTGGGCCGTAGCCTGGGGGAATCGGCCCGGCGCCGCCCCCACTGCGCCGCAGCGCCGGCACCGCCCGAGGCGGCGGGCCTGCGCCGGCCGGAACAGCCCAGCGGGCCGCACCCGACGATCCGCCCGAGACCAGTGGGAGCAGCATGTCCACGCCCGACCCGGCCGGCGCCGGCGACCGTACGGACGACGCCGGCGGCACCGACGCCGCCGCGACCGCCGTCCGCGAGGCCGAGCCCGCGGACGCCGCCGACAGCACTCCCGGCACCGGCGGGGAGACCGGGGAGCGGGCCGCGGAGAGCGGTGCCGCCGCGCACTCCGCGGACACGGCGGAGGACGGCGGCTCCGGGGACAGCACCGGGGATGCTGAGGACCGGGGGGCGGACGGAGCCGCCGGCGGCGAGGCGTCCGGCGACCGCCGGACGTCCGCGCTGGACTTCGTGCCGAGCCCGGTCTTCGTGCTGCTGCTCGGCATCACCGCCGCCGCCGGCTGGTTCAGCTGGCACCGCTCCGAGCTGGACTGGGAGCTGACCGACGGCAGCCAGGTCTTCGCGCCGTTCACGTTCATCCTCGGCGCGTGGCTGATCTCGGTCGCCGTCCACGAGTTCGGCCGCTCCTTCACCGCCTATCTGGTGGGCGACCGCGGCCTGCGCGGCACCGGATACCTCCGGTTCAACCCCTTCGGGTTCTCCGAGCGGGCGGTGGGCGAGCGCGGGGAGCGCGGCGGCGGCATCGTGTCCGGCACCGCCATGCCCGTGCTGTTCGTGCTGATCGGCGGTCTCGGCCTGCTCGGTCCGGGAAGCCACATCGACCGCTCGCAGCTGAGCCGGGGCGGCCGGATGCTGGTCCCGTTCGGCGGCTTCGTGGCCGGCGCGGTCTGGACCGCGGCGCTGGCGACGTCGGTCGTGCTGCTGCTGCCGGCCGGGTCGGTGACCGACAACTGGCTCATCGGCGGGCTGATGTTCCTCTGCTTCGCCAACCTGATCGCGACGGCTGCCGGCCTGCTGCCGATCCCGGGCATGAACGGCTACGCGTTCGGCGTGCCGCTGGTCGAGGCGGCGACGGCGAGCCCGAACCGCTTCGAGCGGGCCGAGCGGGTCGGCCGGAATTACGGCCTCTTCGGGGTGATCGCGGTCTTCGCGGTGCTCTGGGTGCCGCAGGTCAACGTCGCCTTCCTCAACGCCGCGACCGCGTTCTTCCAGGCCGTGGGGCTGCCGCAGATGGACATCCTCTACGGCGACCTGCTGATGCGCTTCTGGCTCTCCTGACCGCGGGCGCAGCTGCGGCTCAGCGGCTGGCGGGCGGGGGCGTGGTGGCGACGCCGGCCATCACGGCGGCGACACTGCCGAACAGGAACGCGTAGTTGATCCCGGCGGCGCTGAAGACGATGTTGCCGTTCTCGCCGCCCCAGACCATCACCATGAGGGGGAGCGCCCAGCCGGCGGCGAGTGCGACGGCGCCCGGCCGCCCGGTGGCTGCTCCGGCCCCGCGCACCGCGGCGAACAGGGCGAGCGCCACGGCGGCGACGGTCGCCGCGGCGAGGGCGAGGCCGACCCCGCCGGTCATCCACAGCCAGCCGATCCAGCCGGCGTAGAGGCCGCCGACCACACCGGCGGCGAGACCGGTCAGCAGGAGCGCGGTGACGGCGGCGCCGTTCAGGACGGCGCGGCCGAGCCGGCGGCGCCCCGGCGCGGGCTCGGTGGTGGTCGGGAGAGGAGCGGACACAGCCGCAGCCTACCGATCCGCGCGCCCGGCCGGGTCGGGACGGCCTCGGCGCCTCGTGGCCTGCCGGGCGCCGCGCACCCCGCTTCCGCGGCCGGGATGCAGCCTGCGGGCACTGGCCGACCGGCTCGGACCGCCCGAACCGGTGCCGCCCGCCCGCCGGTTCCCGGTGGCACCCGCGGTCCCCTCCGCCGCCATCTGTGCGCGGTTCCGGCGGCAGGGCGGCGCTGGATCGGCGCGGCGGGCCGGCCGCGGACTCACCCGAAGAGGTCGTCCTCCACGCCGTCCGGGGCGGGCCCGCGGAGCAGGGTGTAGTACTCCACGGCGTCGATCTCCTGGGCGATGCCGTTGGACAGGGCGAAGCGCTCGCCGTCCACCGTGACCTGGGTGGCGTGCGCGGCCATGGCGGCCGCCTTCGCCGGCCAGTGGTCGGCGGCGTCGATCCGCGCGGTGACGGACGCGTCCGGGGTGGGGATCGCGATGGCGTCAACGCCGTCCGGCGGGGTGAACGGCCCGGGGTCGGCCTGGGCGCGGGCGACCCGCGCTTCCAGGACGGCCCGCGGCTGGGCGATCGCGTAGACCTTGCGCACCTGCCAGGGCTGGACCCCGGTGCCGTCTGCGGCGGGCTGCGCGGCGAGGTCGGACGCGCGCAGCGCCACCCGGTGCGCCTTGATGTGGTCCGGGTGGCCGTAGCCGCCCTGGGCGTCATAGGTGACGAGCACGTCCGGGCGGACCTCGCGCACGATCGCCGCGAGCAGCTCCGCGGCCGCATCGGTGTCGGCCTGCCAGAAGCTCGCGGGGTTCTCGCTGGACGGGGTCCCGGCCATGCCCGAGTCGCGGAAGCGGCCGGGGCCGCCGAGGAAGCGGTGGTCGGCGACGCCGAGCACGCGGCAGGCGGCGTCGAGCTCGCCGATGCGGTGTGCGCCGAGGGTGTCGTCGGCGTCGGCGGCGAGGTGCTGCAGCGAATCGCCGATGACCTCGCCCTCTTCGCCGAGGGTGCAGGTCACGAGAGTCACGCGGGCACCGTCGGCGGCGTAGCGGGCCATGGTGGCGCCGGTGGTGATGCTCTCGTCGTCGGGGTGGGCGTGCACCAGCAGGAGGCTGCGGCGGTCAGTCATGGGTCCCGACGATACCGGCGCACCCGCTCCCACGTGCGTCGGGACTCCCCTGGCGGGCGCCGGCCGCACCACGGGCGCCGCGCAGAACCGCCGTCCTGCCGTCCTGCCGCCCTGCTGCCGCACCGCGCCGCATCTCCGCCGCCCTTCCGGCGCAGGTGCAGCGGGCTGCGCAGTGGGCGCGGGGGGCCTCGGTGCGGTAGAAGCGGAAGAGCCCGCGCTGCGGGCCGCCCTCCCCGCCGCGTGCCCGGCCCCTTCCCGGCGCGCCGGCACAGCCACCGGGAGGGACGACAGCGGCCACGACGAGGAAGGAGTAGGGCGCACCCGGGCCGCCGGACGGCGGCCGCGCGCCCGTACCCGCGATGAGCTTTCCACGGCAGCAGGCCCGCACCCGGCGGTTCACCCTGGGGGTACCCCGGTCGTTCGGCATCTCCCCGGACGGCCGCCGCGTCGCGTTCCTGCGCAGCCGCGGCGGCACCGACCCGGCCGCCTGCCTCTGGCTGCTCGACCTCGACACCGGTCGGGAGCGGCTGGTGGCCGACCCCGACGCGCTGCTCGGCTCCGGCGGCGAGGACCTGCCGCCCGAGGAGCGGGCGCGCCGGGAGCGGCTCCGGGAGAGCGGCGGCGGCATCGTCGCCTACAGCACCGACGCCGACCTGACCCGCGCCGCGTTCACCCTGGGCGGCCGGCTGTTCTGCGCCGACCTGGCCGGCGACGCCCCCGCGCCGCGGGAGCTGCCCGCCCAGGGGCCGGTGGTCGACCCCCAACTGGCCCCGCAGGGCGGCGCGGTCGCCTACGTGTCCGGCGGCGCGCTGCGCGTCACCGACATCGCCAGCGGCGCCGACCGGGCGCTCGCCGAACCGGACGCCGACGGCGTGACCTGGGGGCTCGCCGACTTCATCGCCGCAGAGGAGATGGGCCGCTACCGGGGCCTGTGGTGGTCGCCGGACGGCTCCGCCGTGCTGGCGGCGCGGGTTGACGAGGCCCCGGTCGCGCAGTGGCACATCGCCGACCCGGGCGACCCCGCAGCGGAGCCCCAGGTGATCCGCTACCCCGCGGCCGGCACGGACAACGCCGACGTGCGCCTGGCGGTCCTGCGCACGGATGCGCCGGGCGAGCCGGTCTGGCTGGACTGGGACCGGGCGGAGCTGCCCTACCTGGCGACGGCCGGGTGGACCACCGGCCCCGACTCCACCCCGACGGTGGTGTTCACCGCGCAGAGCCGGGACCAGCGCACGCTCACCGTGTTCAGCGCCGATCCGGCGACCGGCCTGTCCGTTGCCGGTCGGACCGAGACCGACGGCGTATGGGTCGAGATCATGCCCGGTGTGCCCGCCTTCACCGGCGCGGGGAAGGCGCTGTGGATCGGCCGGGACGGCGCGGGCCGCCGGCGGCTGCTGGTCGACGGCGCGCCGGTCGGCCCGGAGGGCCTCTACGTCCGCGGTGTCCTCGACGTCGACGGCGAGCGGGTGCTGTTCAGCGCCTCCCGGGCGGAGGCTCCGGGCCGCGTCGAGCTGTGGGTTGCCGACGCGGCCGAGGGCGGTGTGCTGCCGCTCGACCCGCCCGGTGCCGGGCCCGCCGGTGTCGACAGCGGCCGGCTGCGCGGCGGCACGCTGGTCGTGCAGCGCCGGTCGCTCGCCGCCGGCGGGGTGCGCACGGTGGTGGTGCCGGACGGGCACCGGCAGACTGCGGCGTCGTCGGTGCCGATCGCCTCCTACGCCGAAACCCCGGACCTGCCGGTCCCCGCGCCGCGGCTGCTGCGCCTGGGCAGCGGGCGGATCCCGGCCGCGGTGCTGGTGCCGTCCTGGTTCGACCCGGACGGCGCACACGCGGGCCGCCGGCTGCCGGTGCTCGTCGACCCCTATGGCGGCCCGCACGCGCAGCGGGTACTGGAGGCGCGCTCGGCCTACCTCACCTCGCAGTGGTTCGCCGAACAGGGCTTCGCCGTGGTCATCGCCGACGGCCGCGGGACGCCCGGGATCGGCGTGGCGTGGGAGCAGGAGGTGCGCGGCGACCTGGCCGGCCCGGTGCTGGCGGACCAGGTGGCGGCGGTGCAGGCCGCGGCAGAGGAGTACGGCTTCCTGGATACCGGCCGGGTGGGGATCCGCGGCTGGTCGTTCGGCGGCTATCTGGCGGCGCTGGCGGTGCTGCGCCGGCCCGACGTGTTCCACGCCGCGGTCGCCGGCGCACCGGTGATCGACTGGGGCCTCTACGACACCCACTACACCGAGCGCTACCTGGGCCTGCCGGATGAGGAGCCGGAGGCCTACCGCCGCTCGTCGCTGCTGGACGACGCCGCGCGGCTGGAGCGGCCGCTCATGCTGATCCACGGCCTGGCCGACGACAACGTCGTGTTCGCGCACAGCCAGCGCATGTCGTCGGCGCTGCTCGCGGCCGGCCGCCCGCACACGGTCCTCCCGCTGTCGGGCGTGACGCACATGCCCAACGACGAGGCGGCGGCGGAGAACCTGCTCCTCCTGCAGGTCCGGTTCTTCCAGGAGGCGCTGCAGGAGAAGGAGCAGTAGGCGCAGGCCGCTCCGACCAGCCGGGGTGCGGCCGGAACGCCGGGGACGGCGTTCCGGCCGTACCTCTTTCTCCCCCTCCGCCTCAACTGTCCTAATCCGGCCACAGGGAATACTTGACTTTTCTTGCACCATCCGTGAATGCATCAATCCGATCATCGGAGGAATGCCGACTCACGTCGCAGTTCCTCCGATTCCCCACCCCTCCGGCGCGAAAGATCCAGTTACGGACCCATCTTTCGGGTGATTCCGGATTCACTCCGGGATCTGTTGTTCGTCCTCTCCGATGACTTATGGTTTCTCCTCGTTTACCGAACGCGGTGAACGCGGCCGGCCGCCGACCCGGCGGACGGCCGGGGGATGCCCCCGTTGAGCCCCCGCTCTTCAACGTGCATCCCGCCCCTTTCCCCCGACCCCCACGAAAGGGCGGACGAATGCAGCACAAGACCACCGCGCGCGTCGTCGGAGGCGGCGCGCTCGCATTGGGCCTGGTGGCCGCAGGTGCCATGGTCCTCGACACCGCCGGCTCCCCCACCGCCTCAGCCGAGCCGGTCTCCGGCCAGAGCAGCACCTCTGAGGCGCCCCCCGAGCTGCTGGCGGCGATGGAGCGCGACCTCGGCCTCAGCGAAGCCGAGGCACTCGAGCTCATGGATGCCGAGGCCGACGCCCGCAGCACCGACGCCGCGCTCGCCAAGGAGCTCGGCAAGGCCTACGGCGGCAGCTGGTTCTCCCAGGACTCGGGCACGCTCACGGTTGCGGTCACCGAGTCCGGCGCCGCCTCCGACGTGCAGGCCGCCGGGGCCGAGGCCGAGGTCGTCTCCTACGGCGAGGACGCGCTCAGCAGCTTCGTCGCCGACCTGAACGCCGAGGACGTCGGGATCGAGCAGGGCGTCGCCGGCTGGTACCCGAACGTCCAGGGCGACTCCGTCGTGATCACCGCGCTGGAGGGCGAGGAGGCCGCGGCCGAGAAGCTGGCCGAGGCGGCCGGCGTGCCCGCGGACGCCCTCGAGGTGGAGACCACTGCCGACGCTCCGGAGCTCTACGCCGACATCGTCGGCGGCGACCCTTACAGCACCGGCGGCGGCCGCTGCTCGATCGGTTTCGCCACCACCGAGGGCTTCGCCACCGCGGGCCACTGCGGCACCGAGGGCACCTCGGTGAGCAGCCAGGACGGCTCCGGCACCGGCACCGTGACCGGCTCGGAGTTCCCCGGCGCCGACATGGCCGTCGTCGAGGCCGACTCGAACTGGACCCCCACCCCCGCGGTGAACGACTACGAGGGCGGCACGGTCACCGTGGCCGGCTCCGAGGAGTCCCCGGAGGGCGCGTCCATCTGCCGCTCCGGTTCCACCACCGGCTGGCACTGCGGCACGGTCGAGGCGAAGGACCAGTCCGTCTCCTACCCGGAGGGCACCGTCAACGGCCTCACCCAGACCGACGTCTGCGCCGAGCCCGGCGACTCGGGCGGCTCCTGGCTCAGCGATGACCAGGCGCAGGGCGTCACCTCCGGCGGCTCGGGCAACTGCAGCTCCGGCGGAACGACCTTCTTCCAGCCGATCAACCCGATCCTCGACACCTTCGGGGCGTCGCTGCTGACCGGCTGACCCGTCCACTGCATCCGCGTCCACCGGACCGTCCCCGGAGGACGCCCACCGGCCCCCGCATACCGCGGGGGCCGGTCCCTTCTGCGTGGCCGCAGCGCGGCCGCGGGAGCCGGCCGGCGCACGCACACCCATCCCCGGTGCGCGCGGCCGGCCTTCCTGTCTTCGGCGCGGCAGCGCTGCCGCGCCGCGCGGGCGCGCGCCGCGGCGGCCGCCTCCGGCGGCCCGCCCGGCAGC